>NZ_JBKGYF010000039.1:0-16291 GCF_046546175.1 Methanohalobium sp.
CAGGCACTCCTTCTCCCGAAGTTACGGAGCTATTTTGCCGAATTCCCTTAGCCAGCATATATCCGACACGCCTTAGCCTTTTCAGCTAGGGGCACCTGTGTCAGTTCTTGGTACGGTCACCCGAATAACCTTTTCACGGGCCCCTGGGTGCAGCCGACTTTCGCCATCACGCTTTCACTCCCTTCTCGCCATTACGGCTCTCCGGGTGCTTCAACGCTTGGACAGTGCGACAACACTGCTCGGCCTGCCCTGAGGCGTCAGCGGATCCATCGGGTGGTACAGGAATATTAACCTGTTTCCCTTTCGATGCACTCGAGTTACGGTGCACCTTAGGACCGACTTACCCTCGGCTGACAATCATTGCCGAGGAAACCTAGCCCCTTCGGCGGTCAGGATTCTCACCTGACTTTGCTGCTACTCTTACCAGGATTTTCGTTTCCGCACGGTCCACTGGACTTCACAGCCCAGCTTCTGCCCGAACGCAACGCCTTCCTAACAGATCACCTTGCGGTGCTCCGTGGTATCGGTGGTCGGCTTGAGCCCCGTCCATTTTCGGGGCCCCAAACCTCGACTGGTGAGCTGTTACGCACTCTTTAAAGGATAGCTGCTTCTAAGCTAACCTCCCAGCTGTCTAGGGCTTGGGACACCCTTTGAATAACACTTAGCCGACACTTGGGGACCTTAACCACGGTCCGGGTTGTTGCCCTCGCGGACTACAGGCTTACCCCAGTAGCCCGGACTCCATCTGTCTACAACGTCGGTGGGTTTGGAGTTTGACAAGAGGGGTAGGGATTTCTCCCCAGGACCCTCCAATCAGTGCTCTACTCCACCGACTATCTCGAGATGGGTCATGCTGCGGCATGTTTTGGAAGGAACCAGCTGATGCCGGGCTAGATTGGCCTTTCACCCCTAGACGCAGGTCACGCGAACGATTTGCAGATCAGTACCGCTTGCGGTCCTCCACGCAGCTTTCGCCACGCTTCGACCTGCCCACGCCTAGATCGCCCGGCTTCGGATCATATCCCAGTGACTCCACGCACTTGTATACGCCGCGCCTCTCCGAAGATGCGCGCTTGTTGCTTTCGCTCCGGCTTCCTCAATGATTGAGTTAGCCTTCGCCACTGGAATATACTCCCTGGCCCGTTTTTCGAAACGTACGATACGACATCGGCACCGATACCCGTACTACAGCCTCGCGGCTGATTCCTTCATACCGGAGTTCCTTGCATGCCGTACCGCTCCGTCACCACCAGGTTTCAGGCACTTTGCACCTCCCTTTTTGGGGTACTTTTCAGCTTTCGGTCACCCTACTAGTACACTATCGGTCTCAAGACGTATTTAGTTTTGGAAGTTGATACCTCCCGAATTCCCGCGGGATATCCAACCCACGGTACTCAGGTACAGCTCCAGATCCTTCAACTCTAATCTACATGACTGTCACATTCTATGGTCCTGCGTTCCAGCAGAGTTCGACTGGAGTTGAATGGGACCCTTGAAACTGCCCTATAACACCACATGTCCCGTCCATTTATGGAGGGATTCGGTTTGAACTCTACCGTGTTCACTCGCCGTCTACTAACGGTATCTCGTTTGGTTTCTTCTCCTGCTCCTACTGAGATGCTTCAATTCGGAGCGTTCCCGATCACTACTGATCGACTTGCGTCAGGAGGTCCCATTAGGAAATCCTGGGTTCATTGGATCCGTGCACCTACCCCAGGCATATCGCAGCTTGGCACGTCCTTCATCGGCGCTTGAGCCGAGCCATCCACCTGATGGCATATTGCCAGAGTCCGCTCACTTTATCCAGTAAGCGTCTAATACGCTATTATATTAGATTATATCATCATAATTGCGCAGATTAGGCAATAAACATGGCTTACATACGATTTCATATCCGATCCGACGGTGTTCGCCGGATCAGAATCCATCCTTCCCAGACAATTTAACTTGCCTGGTGCACTGAAAGTTAAGTTAAGTTAAGTTAAGTTAATAAGGTAATAAATCAAATCAAGTGGACTTGCTGGGACTCGAACCCAGGGCCTCTGCCTTGCAAAGGCAGCGATCTTCCAGCTGATCTACAAGCCCTTGAGAATCGGTCACCCAACAACTCCATGAGTTGGATCTGCCAGTTTCTCGGCTCCTGACTGGTGATGATTTTTCTTTTGCTTAGGAGGTGATCCAGCCGCAGATTCCCCTACGGCTACCTTGTTACGACTTAACCCCCCTTGCGAGATTTAGGTTCGAACATGACACCGTTAAGGTTCATGCCCTCACCCAAACCTCACTCGGGTGGTTTGACGGGCGGTGTGTGCAAGGAGCAGGGACGTATTCACCGCGCTATGTTGAAACGCGATTACTACGGATTCCAGCTTCACGAGGACGGGTTACAGTCCTCGATCCGAACTACGGCCGGGTTTATGAGATTACCTACCCCTTTCGGGGTTGGAACCCATTGTCCCGGCCATTGTAGCCCGCGTGTAGCCCGGGAGATTCGGGGCATACTGACCTACCGTAGCCCGCACCTTCCTCTGCTTTAGCAGCAGCGGTCCCCACAGAGTACCCATCGTTCCGAAGAACATGCTGGCAACAGTGGGCACGGGTCTCGCTCGTTGCCTGACTTAACAGGATGCTTCACAGTACGAACTGACGACGGCCATGCACCTCCTCTCAGCGATTCAGGTAAGGTCTTCAGCCTGACCCACATATTGCTGTCGCACCCGGTGAGTTTTCCGGCGTTGAGTCCAATTAAACCGCAGGCTCCACCCGTTGTAGTGCTCCCCCGCCAATTCCTTTAAGTTTCAGCCTTGCGGCCGTACTTCCCAGGTGGCTCGCTTCACGGCTTCCCTGCGGCACCTGAAACGGTCGCACCATTCCAGACACCTAGCGAGCATCGTTTACGGCTGGGACTACCCGGGTATCTAATCCGGTTCGTGCCCCCAGCTTTCGTCCCTCACCGTCGGACCCGTTCTGGTGAGACGCCTTCGCAACTGGTGGTCCTACAGGGATTACAAGATTTCACTCCTACCCCTGTAGTACCTCTCACCTCTCCCGGTCCCAAGTCTGACAGTATCCATTGGAATTCTGGCGGTTAAGCCACCAGATTTCCCAATGGACTGATCAAACCGGCTACGGACCCTTTAGACCCAATAATAGCGACCACCACTCGGGCCGCCGGTGTTACCGCGGCGGCTGGCACCGGTCTTGCCCGGCCCTTGCTAACGCATGTATTTTACACATACGGACAGCCAGCATTATATGCTGGCACTCAGTGTCCCCTTATCGCGGTTTCCCGCATTGTAAAGTTTTCGCGCCTGCTGCGCCCCGTAGGGCCTGGATTCATGTCTCAGAATCCATCTCCGGGCTCTTGCTCTCACAACCCGTACCCGTCATTGGCTAGTAGGTACATTACACCCACTACTACCTGATAGACCGCAGATCCATCCTTGGGCGGTGACCCATTTTAACCACAATGCCTTCCAGCGAATGTGGTTCATCCGGTATTATCCCCAGTTTCCCGGGGTTATCCCGGTCCCAAGGGCAGGTTATCCACGTGTTACTGAGCAGTTCGCCATGTTCACGGAGAACATATAACTTGCATGGCTTAATCGGACACTGATAGCAGTGATCTCTGGCAGGATCAACCAGAATTCCATGAATACATGGTTGATTCGATTTGGATTGAACTTGGGTTCCCATATGGAAAATATGGAAATTAAGTCCACCTGGTACAATTGATTACAATCACTAATAGAAATTGCAGGGTTTATCAGTTCAGTTCAGATTAATTCCCTGATAGTGATTGTCCATATTGATTTAAGGCGATTTTCTATAATAGAATATAGAAATGTGAACAATCACCACCAGTCAGGATTAACCGAACTGGCAGATCCAACGTCAGACAGGAAAAATCTCCTATCTCCACTTATGGAGGTGATGATTATCTATGTTAATGATATCCCGGTTTTCGTCCGGAATACATACATATGCTTACATAATATATAAATCTTGTCATCAATTAATTTATTATTAATTTATACCTATTCCAACATATATTCTATGTCGCAATTATTTGAAGCTTATCAATTACAAGACATTTAACAATAAAACCGTTACCTTCAAACCTTTCCCGGTTTTGTTAACGCTCATCTTGCAACTCCCTCAGAATGGGAGTTATATTATATAAAACTATCGTAGCCATATAATTTGATAAGTTTTGACCCACCCATAAACAGGGAAAAAATTAAAACTACGCAACCTTTAACAAGTCCTGCTACATATTTAAAATAAGCAAATAAGCGAGGTATTAACCTGAACAAAAAGGACACAAATCAAAATGACACAGAAGAACAGGCAACACGTGTTAGGGTACCAAATAAAAAGGAAGGAGAAATACTTGCAATTATAGATAGCAGACTCGGAGCCAATCGGGTAAAATTACGGTCCATGGATGGCGTGGTACGTATGGGTCGTATCCCCGGATCCCTTAAGAAAAAAATATGGATCAGAGAAGGTGATATTGTAATTGCAGTACCCTGGGATTTTCAGGATTCAAAAGCAGATGTCATCTGGAAATATACAAGACCACAGGTCAACTGGCTTGAAAAGAAAGGATACTTGAAAGGGAAAACATGAAAGAAGGGTACACAAAAAAGATAAAAAGTATCGATGATAAACTTGACAAAATGCGCATAAAGCGCAAGGATTCTGATTACACCAAAGTAAAAGAAGATGTATTTGACACACCTACCCTGATATCATTATACAACCTTTCAAACAAAGGCATACTTGAGGCTTTAGGCGGAGCAATAAGTACAGGAAAAGAAGCGAATATTTTCTTCGCTGAATCCAATGACAAACCCATCGCTCTTAAAATTTACAGAATAACAACAAGCACATTTAGAGCAATGGAAGAATACCTACTAGGTGACCCTAGATTTAAAAACATACGGCATGAAAAACGTGATATAATACTGGCATGGACCCGTAAAGAATACAGAAATTTGTTACGTGCCCAAAATGTTGGTGTTAGGGTACCTACACCTATTACAACTGAAAGAAATATTCTTGCTATGGACTTTTTGGGAGAAAATGAAGTACCTTATCCATTGCTTAAAGAAATCAAACTTGATACAAAGCAGGCGCATCACATCTATGAAACAATTAAAAGTTACATGAGAAAGCTTTATAAGGATAGCAACCTGGTACATGGTGACTTGAGTGAATACAATATAATGGTCGATCCCAATAATATGGAGCCTATATTCATAGATATGGGACAATCCGTAACATTAGACCATCCAAAGGCAGAATATTTTTTAAATCGAGACATTAATAACATCGTCAGGTTTTTTAAACGTTTTAAAATTTCTGAATCCTCTGAAGATTTATCTGCTTTTGTTAGAGACGAAAATAGTAAATAACCAGATGAATAAGGCGAGTAATAATGGTACACATTAAAGTTCCGAAAGATAGAGTTGGTGCTATAATAGGTCCAAAAGGTCGTGTCAAAAATCTCATTGAACAAAAGTCAGCATCAAAACTTGAAATAGACAGTGAAAGTGGTTCAGTTGAAATCACCCCAGGAAACGATCCAGTGGCTGGGATGAGAGCTTCCGAAACAATAAGAGCTATTGGGCGCGGGTTTAACCCTGAAAAAGCTACGCAATTGCTTGATGACGATATGTTAATGCTGGATGTAATTGACCTGTCGGATATCACAAAAACCCAGAAAGAACTCAAACGTATTAAAGGCAGGATTATTGGCAAAAACGGAAAAACCAGAGAAATCACAGAGAGTCTAATAAATGTCCATATATCTGTTTATGGTAAAACTGTAAGTGTCATAGGCAAACCTGAACAGATACAGGCAATAAGGACTGCTATTGACATGTTGGTAGGTGGTGCGAACCACGGTACTGTGTATAGTTATCTTGAGAAAAAACGTCAAGATCTTATACAGGAGGAAATTGAATCTCAACCTCCAGACTTTGAACCGTAAAACTAAATATATTTTTATATAAAGATCAAATTATTTATTGTATATGAGAGGATACATAAATAAGTCTGAGATTAAAACTTTTGCAATTTTTGGGATGACGTTACTGGCTATATCAGTGTTATGCTATCAGGGTAGATTATCTATAGGAAACATTTCATCGTTACCTCTTTTTGTACTCCTCTTACTCATGCTTGGTACAAACAATCTGGATATTCCTTTTAAAACTGTTCGTACCAAAAAAATGAAAAGTGTTTTTAACAACGCCAACATTCTTGAATGGATATATTCAGTTCCTATTTTAAAAGAACTGGAAAACAACAAAGAACTTGTGTTTAATACCAGATTGACATTTAATCTTGGTGGGTTTGTAATACCTGCACTCATGGTCATCTATTTATTATACACCCAGTTTAATCTAGCAGCAATCGAAATAACACTGGTCATGCTTTTATCCACTGTTTTACTGGCAGAAATGATAGACGGTGTAGGCATTGTCATTCCAGAATATACAGGACTGATATCTATACCTCTAGCTCTAATACTTGCCCCCGAAAATGCTGCACCTGTTATCTTCGTATCAAGCATCACAGGTATCCTCATCGGATTAGTTATATCATATTTAACAATCGACAGAGAAAAAACCGGAAGTGCATACATCAATTTTGGTGGCGCAGGAAGTTTCAAAGCTATATATACAATTACATTGATTGCAAGTTTAATATCATATTTCAATTGAATTGAATTGAATTGAACCGTTATTCAGAAGATTTATTTTTCTGTAATCTGTCGCGCAGTATTTTGGATGATGCATTTACAGACCCGTACTTATGGATTCCATTTTCTGTAAACATAAATGGTTGAGGGGATGTATCGATTTTTGTAGACCGCATTTTCTGGACCACTATTACAGGCATAGGGGTTGGATCTATATCATTTGCAGGTACAGAATCCAAAAAGATGATACCGTCACCAAGGAAATCATAATCATCAAACTCCTTTGTTTCAAGTCCATGTTTTTTTTCTGTAACCATAAGTGAAGTTATTTTTTTATTTTTCAAATTTCGGTGTACATTTCTCCATGTCCCAGCGGTTCTGAATTCTTCAGGATTTGTAAATACATTAAGTGAGTCAAAGACAACCATATCGGGTTTATAAGAATCTATGATGTGGGTCATTTCTTCTGCTGTTATTATTGACATCCCAAAAATTTCAAGGTAACCTTTATCAATCGCTTCTGCGATGTCCCAACCATAACGCATAAACTGCTGGACCAGATGTTCTGCATCTTCTTCAAAAGAAAAAAATACGCATTTTTCATTATTGCGGATTCGTTCCATCAGTATTTGAACACAAAATGTAGTTTTTCCAGTCCCAGGTGGGCCGGTAATAATAACAGAAAATCCTTTAGGAATACCTCCCTCAAGTGATTCGTCAAGACCTGCTATACCAGTAGTTATTCTTTTGATATTGAAGTCTATATTATTCACATCATGTTTTGCCTTAAAACGACTGTTATCCAAATTAAGGAGGGCTTTTTCAAGTACCAGATTTTTTGCACCAAGTTCCTTTTCATATCTTTCAAGAATACGTGATGCATTTTCACTTAATGTGGTGTGAACAGCGAGCTTATTACGCACCATATCTAAAAAATGGTTCATTATAAGTATATATAATTTGTTATTTTTATGTACATGATTACCTAAATTTCTGTTCATTCTGTGTTCATGTAACCTTGGCCTTTCAGGAAATTTCCACGCCCTCTAGAACCTGTAATTTCCCCGTCCCATATTATATCTCCGCGGGAGATAGTCAATTTCGGGAAAATACCATGCAATCCGGTATATGGCGTCCATCCTGCTTTACTGTGTAAAAAATCAGAAGATATTTCTTTTATCTCATGAGAGTCCACCATTATAAGGTCTGCATCAAAACCCTCTTTAAACAATCCCTTGGAATTACGATCAAGCCCGAATCTCTTTGCAGGATTCTTGCTAGTAACATCAATAACTTTCCCTAGTGGAAACAAGTTCTTTTTAACTCCCGCCAGCATAAGGGGCATTAAGGTTTCCACTCCTGGTACTCCTGATGGAGCGGTTTTAATATCTGTATCCTTTTCAAATTCACGGTGAGGTGCATGGTCAGATGCTACCATATCAACTGTTCCATCATTTACAGCATTAACAAGTGCCTGTACACTTTTCCGGGTGCGCAATGGAGGATTCATCTTACCAAATGGCCCCAATTTGTCCCATGCCTTATCTGATAAAAACAGATGATGAGGCGCGGATTCACAGGTAATATTGGATTGTCTGTTTTCTTTACGTGCTCGATATTTCTGGTTCCTGATAATACCAAGTGCCTCTGATGTACTGATATGACAGAAATGCGCCTGTGTATTGTTAGATGAAACCATATCAACAGCTTTTTGAACCGCTGTAGCCTCACACATATTTGGACGTGCTCTGGAATGTGATTGAGGAGACATATCTTTCATTAATAGTGCTTCGTTTTTCAGGCGAATATCTTCATCCTCTGCATGGATACAGGCCACTGCACCAAAGTCTTTAACAGTTAGTAGTGCCTGATCGAAAATTTCCTCATTGATGTTCAATTCACCTGTTGATTCAGCCATGAAAATTTCACCAAAAGCAGTAACACCAAGCTTCCACAACTTTGATAATTCATCAAGATTATTTGTAACCCCTGCATTGATACCAAAATCAACAATCGATTTTTTGGATGCAAGGTGCAGTTTCTTATTAAATGATTTGTTATCCACAGTTGGTGGTACTGTGTTAGGGTGGTCTATTACAGTAGTTATTCCACCTGCAGCTGCTGAACATGAGCCGGTATACCAATCTTCTTTATATGTTTGACCCGGTTCCCTGAAGTGCACATGTACATCGATTCCAGCAGGAAGTGTAAGTGCATTTTCTGCATCAATTATCCTGTCCACATGTGATATCCGAATATCTTTGGCTATCCTGGATATTTTACCGTTCTCGATCAATACCTCTGCCGGCTGAAGGTAATTGTTATAATAAACTCTTGTGTTTTTTATCAGGATATCAGACATATTAAGCAGTAATCTTAACAGGGATATATGTATTTATTTATAATTTCCCTTTTATGTCTCCAGTATTTTAGTATCCGGTGGTTGAAGGTTGATGAAAACAAATATTCCAAAAAAACCCAAGATTAAAAAAGATATTTAAAATATTAGTTAAAATATACTATCAAATATACATTACCAGAAGGGTTTGGTTGGTTAAATGGTCAGGAATGAATATAACCGAAGATTGAGCACATTAAAACAAAATATATTAAACATGGGTGAAACATCCCAAAAAGTTATCCTTGATTCAACAAAGGCTCTCAAGAATCTGGATCTAAAACTTGCGGATGAAACGATTGATATAGACAACGTAATAGATGACAGTGCCGAAGATATAGAAAAAAGTGCTACTCATCTGTTAGCTCTTCAACATCCTCTCGCCAGTGACTTAAGACTTATTTTAGCATCCATAAAAATTGCAACAGACCTTGAACGAATCAGTGACCAGGGCATCAATATCGCAGAAATCGCAAAAAGCATAGAAGGTGAACATGTCAAACCATTAATCGATATACCGAAAATGGCAGAAATAGCTGAAGACATGTTACAAAAATCACTACAGGCATTTGAAAACCTGGACGTGGAACTGGCAAAAGAAGCTGCTGCCAGAGATGATGAAGTAGACAAACTGTTTTATGATACATGGATGGAACTCATCAACATGATGGTAGAAGACCCGACCATCATAACCAATGCTACCCATCTACTATTTGTGTTGCGTTATCTGGAACGTATAGGAGACCATGCAAGCAATATCTGTGAAAGCGTAATCTATATTGCAAAAGGTGAAAGAGTAAAGCTGAATTGATTTAAAAATCAAAAATCAAACAGTGAACTCTGGGACTTTGAGTTTGATTTGGGTGGATTTTTCAATTCACCATTGCTTTCTTCTTTATCTACTGTTTCATTATCAGCTTTATTGAAGGATTTGCTCTCTGAATGTTTACCTGAAAAGTCAAATAACCCCTTCTGGCGGGAATCGTAGTCAAGTGTTGCTGAATCAACTCCAAAAACTCCAAGGATTCTTTCCACAGGTGGCAATATCTGTTTTTTAATATAATAATCCACATCCAGTGCAAGGTTATTATCACGAACATATTCAGGGTCTTCCGCCCGGTTTACAAATAGGTCATTACCTGCGATTATAACGAAAGGAACTCTCTCGCCAATTGGTGGAGATACACCTGTTCTTTTTTTGGTTTTTTCAATCACCGTCAGATGCGGTTGTTTGCTCTTATAACTATCCTTCTTCTTGGAGTAGAGTCTTGTCATTGTCAGGTCGTCTATAATATCAGTATCCTTTTGCACATCGATATTTCTTACCCGGTTTACAACATCCCTGACATACTCAACTGCTTTATCCACATCCCCCTCTTTTAGCACTAGTTCCAGAACCCTGTTCAATGTCTTCGATGTGAGTTCACACCAGTCCCTTCTAACTGTTTCCATACCCTTAACCTTTATACTGTCTTCCCATTCACCGTTTTCCTGTTCAAAAACCCATAGAGCATAACGCTTCTTTGCAAGGAACAACCCACGCTTTGCAATGGATTCGAATTCTAGTTCCATCGGGTCAGGAAGTGATTGGGATACTGTGTCTGCGATTTTTGTACCGACAAGTTCAGCATTTTCAAGAGAAATATCCCTTTTATTAGCTGACACGCAGTGTATAAATACACTATCAGTGTCCCCGTAAACGACAGATAAATTAACAGTATCTTCTGGTTGTTCATCTGATGATATTTCAGAGGGGAGATACACTTGTCCGCTTTTAAGCAGAACTTTACGGATATCATTATTTATCAGGTCACGAGTGTTCTGGATGTTTTCTCTACCATAACTTGTTACGGCATTGGCAAGGGTTAAACTGTAAAGCCGTGCACGTGCATAACCTGAATAACCATAAAAACTGTTCAGCAAAATCTTTAATGCAAGCTGTGTTGCATCATACATCCTGTAAGTATCTTCATCAGATACTGATTTCATCTTCTTTTTTACTTCAGACCTCTGATTTAACAAATTTTCCAGAATTGAGGGCACAATACCCTTAGATATATCAGTTGTTACAAATTCTCCGCCAGATGGAGGTTCTATCATCTCACCTTCAGGACGGTCATTAACAACGACAGTGGTATAACACAGGTTATGCGCCATCATTATGGTAGGATACAGTGATTTGTAATCCAGTATCACCACATTATCCAGTAGCCCTTTTCTGGGTTCAAGAACCTCTCCACCTTTTATTTCTTCACCCTGTTCATTATCATCCGGTCTGTTATCAGGTTTTGGAGTGATCACCCTACCCTGTTTACCGAATTCACGGAACAGTAGATTTTCAACCATGGCACTCTGTCCGCCATCAACTACATCCTGTAGAACAGAACCACTTACTTGAGAAAGAGCGATATACTTGTCGAGCAACTGCAACCTGGTTACCAGTTCAAGTGCTAGTTCAGAATCGCGTCTGGCATAGTCTATGAATTTTTTTATTTTGTCACCGTCATCGTTCCAGTATTCCACCATCTGATGAGGTTCAACATCGAGTTTTTCCCTACCAAGCAACTCTTTAGATACATTACGCAGAGTGTAACGTTTTAAACTGAACTGCTGTCGTATAATTGGTAATGCATCCATGACGACCCGTCCTGTCATGGAAACCATTGTTCGGGTGCCCAACCGTCGGTAGGTCATTAACCTTCCGTCACGTCCCACTTTTGGTACTATATTTCTGCCCTGATTATTTAGAACATCTACCCTGTCCTTGATGTAGGGTATATCAAAATCATTCATATTATAGCCGACAACCACATCAGGGTCATATTCCTGGAAGATTTCAAAAAAACGGGCGAGCATTTCAGCTTCATCGGTAAATGTTTCTATATCAGATTCAACATTTTCTACATCCTTACACACAAGAACCAGTGTACTTTGACCTTTATACACAGGTTCAAAGGAAAGACTAATCATAATTATAGGAGAACTTTCAGGTTCAGGCATACCCCCTTCAGGAGGAAGACATTCTATATCAAAAGCCAGATATTTTAACTGTATATTTGGAATTTTACTTATTTCTTCTACTTTATTGGAAGTTATTGTATCATCACATATTAAATTCCGATCTTCTATAGATTCGGATGCAGAGGGTTCCGCAGAGACCAGCGCCATTCCGTGTAACCCTTTATCTATTAAAAACCGGTTTCTAAACAGAATATCGGTTTCATATACCTCTTCAACACCATCAAGTTCCAGCACATCATCTCGTATTTCAGGAACATTTTTCGGATAAAATGTAGTGATTTTGAGCATTGATTTTTTGAACTGCTGGTAACCGATGGGTTCAAACCGTTCTACTGTTTCAACCTTTTTAACAACGTCAAATTTTTCTTTTATTGATTGTTCCAAAGTCTGCAAATTGGATTCACTGGATACTTTAGCATAAAAGTACGGCTCAAAACCCGGCACAAAACAGCATGCACTGCCACCATTTTCTCCTCTTCCAAAAAGCCGTACCACTGGCTCATCATTATAAATACTGTAATCTGCATCCAATATCTGAAAGTTCATGGGTTCAGGTTAATTTCCTGTATGATATATATTTTGTTATCTTTAAATTTCGATAACAAAATATCTCACTCGGATTTTAAGGGTAATATCCGCAAAATGTACACATTATTTAGCAGTAAACATCATG
Source organism: Methanohalobium sp. (assembly GCF_046546175.1). Taxonomy (NCBI): domain Archaea; kingdom Methanobacteriati; phylum Methanobacteriota; class Methanomicrobia; order Methanosarcinales; family Methanosarcinaceae; genus Methanohalobium; species Methanohalobium sp. Next base: position 12,805 of record NZ_JBKGYF010000039.1, read on the forward strand.
GTTGAAATAAGTATAGATTCTGTACTGCAAAAGGTCATGTTAATAGGCGCACCAGAAATGTAAACATTTATTATAATAACTGCATCTGTGTTTATAATATCCCTCATGCTACTGCCCATGTATGGAAACATCAGAAGATTACAAAAATCCATTGAAATTATAATTTATTTATTCAGTAGTTTCAAATGTTATAGTAAATATCGTTCCATTGTTATTTTCAAATTCCATTTTTCCGTTAATCTGTTCAACGAGGGAATTTACAAGTTGCAATCCAAGAGACTCGGTTTCTTTGATATCTATGTCCTTTGGAACTCCAATTCCGTTATCACTAACCGTTAATATATAATTAGATTCATCTTTGTAAAAGCTAACATTGATTTTCCCTGCAGAACCTTCAGTAAATGCATGCTTTAGAGAATTGGTTATCAATTCATTGATAATTATACCAAGTGGTATTGCTATATCCATATTTAGATAGATATTCCTAGTATCCATGTTCAGTTCAATATTACTGGAATCGACCAAATACATATGAAAAAGGTAATGTGTAAGGTTCTGGATATAATCTCCAAAATCAATACTTACCATATCTCTGGAATTGTACAGTTTCTCATGGGCAAGTGCAATAGAACGAACGCGGTTCTGACTTTCCTCAAAGGCTTCAATAACAGTGTTGTCTTTAAAATTTGCAGACTGCAAATTCAATAAACTGCTAATAACCTGTAGATTGTTTTTTACACGGTGATGAATTTCCCTTAACCGCAATTCATTGGCACGTTTCCTTTCTGTAATATCCCTTTCAATTGCAAGTATATAGCTCTGATTTTCAAGTTCAAAATATTCGGCACCCACTTCCACCCAGAACACAGTTCCATCCTTCCTCTTATGGGTTAGTTCTTCATCAAACCATTCATGATTTAGGATACGATGGATTATTGATGGCAGTTGTTGTGCAACATCTTCTGTTTCTAAAATTCTTATATTGGAACCTATAAGTTCATTAATTGCATACCCGTGCATATCTTCAGCTTTTTTATTTGCATCTATAATATTACCTTCAAGGTCAAGTATAAATATAGCATCTCCAGCATTTTCAAAAAGCAGTCTGTAACGTTTTTCACTCTTTTCCAGTGATTTTTCCATTTTTTTGCGCTTGGTGATATCATTTCCCGAAATTAAAACACAGGTTATATCACCCTCGTCATTTTTAACAATCCTTCCGTTCCAAGCAACGTATCGTTCTTCAAGGTTTTTGGTTGTAACAGGGGTTTCAAAATATTTGATTAAATCTTCATCTTCCTTATTCATCAAAGATTCTATAATTTCTTCTACATTTGATATATAAATACCCGGAATAAAATCATATAAACTTTTACCTTTTAAATCATGTTTGCTGTATCCCAGGATTTCACAACCGCTCCTGTTTATAAGTCTGATATTACGATTGACATCCAGTGCAATGATAATAGAACCTGCAATATCAAGATAGTTTTGTGCCTTATCTTTTTCAATTTTTAATTGTTTGGTACGCTCCTCAACACGTTTTTCAAGCTCTTCATGCATTTGAAGGAGCTGTTTTTCTTTCATTTTACGGTCGGTAATATCAAGAATATAACATACTGTTCCATTTACAATATCATTTTCATCCCTTAATATCGAACAGGACATCAATGCATGAAACCTTTCTCCAGATTTTCTTCTCATTTCAACTTCTGAGATATGTTTTCCACAATTCTCAGACGAATCATCAAAATAATTTAAAACTAAACAATGATTATATTCAGGAACAATTTGATATAGTTCTTTGCCAAATACTTCATTTTCACTATAACCAAATAAAGTCTCTGCACCTTTATTCCAGCTTATAACATACCCATCAAAATCCAGAGAAATTACTGCTTCATGTAACTGGTCAAGTATCTGTGCATGTTTTTTAAAATCTTCTTCTCTTTGTTTTAAATCCCTGAACAGAAGGTCATAGGGTCTGTAAAAACCTGTATCTATCACTGCCAGATATATAAAATAAAATGAGAACAGTTTGAAATAATGACCAAGAATATTTAAAAATCCATATACATCAATGTAAAGTGTAAAAGTAAATTCAGCGATTATAGTCAAAAATATTGATAATGCAATTAAGTTTTGTACGTAAACACTAAACATTGTTCTGTATTTGTATAAAAGAGCCAATGAAATCAGTAGAATTATCGAAATAACGTATTCACTTGTTATCTTAAACGCGGTAAGACCTGTTCCTTCTATATAGCAATCCGGGAAAATTCTCCAGTGAAAAATCGTTAAAAGCAAAAAAAGCGAAACTAATGCAAACAAAAGAAAAATTGTCCTAAAACCAATATCTTTAGACATATCCAATTTTATATTGTTTTTAAATCTGCTTATAAAAAATACCGGTGCCACTACAAGAGATACCGCCTCAAGGTACCTTGCAACAATCCATACCTGTAATGCCAGGTTGGAATCCAATCCTGGGAATACACACATCCCTTTGTAGGAAAGAACATGGATAATGTCAAAACCTGCAACAAAGAGATATGCAATCCCTATAAATATCAGATAATCATTTTCAAGGAAGCGCTTTGATTTTAAAACCAGAACAAAAACCATTGAAGCTATTAAAATACTGAACAATTCTACAAGAACATGAAAGAGCAAATAATTGGAAAAACTTATAGCATACATTGACCCGAGCAATGCTAACCAAAAGAGATATTTTTCATAACTGAATTTATCAAAACCAAGTTTTTTAAGCCGGAAAACATCTGATTTCATGTAATTAACAATCCATCTAAAACTCAATGAACCCCAATAGAATTAATATATTCTATTTTATTATATTTCTTAATGATTATTCTTACAATTCTTAAATTTATGGATTGATTATGAACCCTAAATAAATTAGTTGGCTTGTCTTTCCATCTCTTAACTAATAGAAGCTAAGCGGAGGACATTAGGAAGGCTGACAGCTCCCCTGTATGCAATGTTCCTCGAAGCATTGTAGTCGGCGTTGTCTCTATGACCGCAGCTCTTACACCTGAAGTTAGCCTGTTTCTGGCGGTTGTTCTTGTTGATATACCCGCATTCAGAACACTGATGAGAGGTATACATCGGGCTGATAATTACTACATGTACTCCTTCAAGTTTAGCTTTGTATAGGATGAAACTGGTCAGTTCAGAAAACGCCCATTTACCCAGTCTACCTCTCTGCGCTTTAGTAACCGTAGCTTCTGGACGAAAAACGTTGAGGTTCTCAAGTGCTATAGCGTGGTTGATCAGCTGCTTGGCAATCCGATAGTTCAGATCACGTTTAAACCGGCGTTCCTTTTTGGATAATTTCTTGAGGTGCTTTTTGGCTGACCACGTGCCTGCTGACTGAAATCTCGATTTTAGGCTTTTGTATCGCTCTCGTATCTCATCAGCTTTTGTGCCTTTGTAAACTTCATTATCAGAAGTGGTTGCTATATTGACT
>NZ_JBKGYF010000040.1:0-15260 GCF_046546175.1 Methanohalobium sp.
ATCCTACAACTCCGGCATAAAAGATTATTTCCGCTGCCAAATCGCTGTACCCTTCTGCAATTACAATAATCCTGAGCAATATGGCGGATATTATACCTATCCAGAAGTACAGCTGGATTGATTCCATGCTGAATCCTGTGGGGATATTAAATCTATTTTCACCGGCACTCATAAATATCACAAATTCTATAATTTTGATAGGGTTCCAAAAAATCATACCCAGCAGATCTTCATAGGATCAGGCGATCCAACGTTATAGTGGAGGAAGTAACTGCATTTTCAGGGAATTAAAGAGGTCAGACAGCCGGACCTGATTGGATATGTTGAATTTCTGGAACCCCCATATGTTTAGATAATTAAGGAAATGCTCTGTAAAGAGCATCTCTCAGTATCATTTTTCAGTGCTTACTTTTTGCTATGGTTCTATCTGTCTAAATGTTCCATTATATGGACTACGGTAACCTAGTACTGACTTTATATTATTTAGAATTATCTTAAAAAAGAACTTTACCCAAAACCCTCTATTTTATAGAAAGATAGGTGCTTTATGATCAAAGCCCTAAAAAAGTTATCAAATTTCGGGTCTAATTATGGATATAGGCTTAAAGTGTATAATTGATGACAATTTCATAGAGACATCAACAAAGGCAATGTAAGAATAACTCTAAATATTTGATTTAGAGCGAAGAAGAATGAAACAGGAAGCACTTGGTCTTTAGCTCAGCGGTAGTTCACCTTTTTAAATTACTTGTATAAGAGTTTATCGGCTTTTTTCAACGCTGATCCAGAACATAGACCCTTCACCATCGGGGTTATCCTCAACATCCACACTGCCGCCATGAAGGTCAATTATACTTTTTACGATAGAAAGACCCAGACCTTTACCGGCAGTAGTTTTAGCTTTACCGCGTTTGAACCTGTCAAACAATTGACTTTTGTCTTCATCCGGTATTCCTGGACCTGAATCTTTTACTCTGATTTTCCAGTAATCACCCTTATCAAGTATATCCACGATGACTTCGCTCCCTTCAGGACTGTATTTTATGGAGTTGGATATCAGGTTGGAAAATGCTTGCTGTACAACAGTATTTATTTCCTGCCGTAGATATCAGACCAGCGGCCAAGTACTGGAGCTCCGATTAGCTGGAAGGCAGGGTATGTAGCACCTATTATCCCGTAGATTACAGAATTACCTCCAAATCTATCGACCAGAAACACAAGGAAAGGAAGAACTATGCTAAATCCAAGTGCACCAATAAAATTAACCATTAATAGAGGTAATAGTGATATACTGGAACTTCTTCTTTTTAGCATTAATCAACCATATTGGTATTTAGGTTGGTAAATATTTGCTACTATCAAAAATCAGTATAAATATATTCCAATGAAAATTTATAATCCAAGAAATTCAAACATTCAGAAATAAAAAATCAGATGTTTCCGTGTGGAAACTATCTGAATTAAAATGACATATCGAATGATTCTTCAAAACGTTTTTTGAAGTCTTCTATTTCAAACCGATGGTTCTGGGTACCCTGATGCTCTATTTTTATAGCACCCATCAATGATGCGATTCTTCCTGTGATTTCCCAGTTCAGGTTATTTGTCAAACCGTAGAGCAGACCTGCACGATATGCATCACCACAACCGGTGGGGTCTTTCAATTCACTTGGTTTGGCTGCAGGTACCTCAATTACTTCATAATTATTGTAGATTAATGAACCTTCTGGACCTTTTGTAATTATTAAAGCATCCAGATATTCAGCAATTTCGTCCTGTGTCTTACCGGTTCGCTCCTGTATGAGTTGCCATTCATAATCATTAACTGTCAGCCATGTAGCCTGGTCGATAAAGTTCATTAGTTCATCACCATCAAACATAGGTAGGCCCTGACCAGGGTCAAATATGAAAGGTATTCCTGCATGCACAAATTCTGATGCATGTTGAATCATACCATCTCTACCATCGGGTGCTACAATACCTACTGCCGGGTCTTTTACATCAAGTACTGAGTTGTAATGCGAATAATCCATTGAACCTGGATGGAAGGCTGTTATCTGGTTGTCGTCCATATCTGTTGTTATAAACGCCTGAGCTGTAAATGTATCATCCAATACTGTTACATATTCCCGGCTGATACCATGGTCATCCATCCACTGTGCATAATGTTCAAAATCAGTACCAACTGTACCCATTGGGAGCGGGTCCCCACCAAGCAGTTTGAGATTGTAGGCTATATTTCCTGCACAACCACCGAACTCACGCCGCAGTTGAGGAACGAGGAATGATACATTCAATATATGTACTTTGTCAGGCAAAATATGATTCTTGAAACGGTCATTAAATACCATGATGTTGTCAAAGGCAAACGACCCGCAAATTAAAGCTTTGTCCATTGTTTTTACTCCTTGTTTTTGATTTATAGGTTTTTCTTGTTTTTAAATAAAGAAAACAAAGGCAATATATCCAATTATTCCTTACGGAAATGGAATATACCCCATGTTAAATATCCGCTTTTACCACCGTTTACCCAATGCTGAAGACCCTGTTTCATATTATCGATGTATTCCTGACTAACCACTTTGGATAGCTCATCTTCTCTTCTTTCAGTTTCTTTTAAGACTCTGCCATAATGGGTTGGTAATTGAGATGCATGCTCTTCGAATTCTATTTCTTTCATACCATATTTATTGGCAGATTCGCGATAGAATCCCGGTGAACCAAGTGACTCCAGATGTATGCGGTCAAGGATTGGTTGCAGCACTCCGACAGGACAATCATCAGTCTGCATTGGGTCGGTAAATATGAAATTACCTCCACTTTTCAGAACACGTGCAACCTCTTTTATAACTTGTTCACGTTCGCCGCTGTGAAGTATTGAATCTTGGGACCACACTACATCAAATGAATCGTCAGGGTATGGCAATTCTTCAAAACTGCCATCTACAACTTTTACAAGATGGTCGAGAGCCTGTTCTTTATTCATCTTTCGATCGCGTTCATTTTCTACCTCACTTAAGTTCAGAGCAACTACCTGACATCCATTGTTTCTGGCAAGATAACGGGCAGCTCCCCCATAACCAGCACCAATGTCCAACACTTTGCTATTTTTATCCAAATTGTTTATTTTTGAGGCCATTCTCTCAACTGTACGGCGACTGGCATCAAATATTGATTCATCATCTGATTGATAAAGACCAACATGGATATCTTCACCGCCCCAGATAGTGAAATAGAAATTGTCGGCATCTTCACTATTGTAATATTCCTGTGCTTTATCTACAGCGGTTTTTTCACTTTTAGACATTTTTATTGCACCTCTTCATCCTCTCTGTATTCTTTTTCCGCAATGTGGAAGAAGAAATCAGGTTCATCCTCTTTATAGGTTTCTTTGAAGTCGCCAAGAGTCGTTATCTTCTGGAAACCGACTTCATGCAGAAGTCTTCTGGTGTAATCTTTTCTCAATGGGAACATATTGAGATAATATACTGAACCATCCAAGAATTCGTATTTAAACCTAGCAAGTCCCTCATCTACATGTTCTGGATACACCGATACACTGTTACCACAATAATAGTGAGCATGCTTACTTGAATAACCCTGATCCAGTATGGTATCATAATTACGCTGGTCAAGCAGTAGCACTCCGTCATGTTTTAACAGTGCGTAGAATTCAGCCAGTGACTTTCTGCGGTCATGTTCATTGAAAAGGTGTGTGAATGAGTTACCCAGACAGATGATGGCATCGAATTCTTCATGGATATCTTTGTTCATCCATCTCCAGTCTGCCTGTACAGTTCGCATTAAATAACCGTGTTGACGGGCATTTTCAAAGGCTTTGACAAGCATTTCAGGACTGCCGTCAGCACTTACAACTTCAAAACCCGCCTGAAGTAGACGAACAGAGTTAAAACCTGTACCTGTCGCCACATCAAGTACTTTTTTGACACCTCTTTCCTTCAAAATATTAATTATAGTATCTCCTTCACCTTTGGCACGGCTTTCCCAATCGATAAGTTCATCCCATTTATCAACAAATCCAGTTACATATTCTTCCTGATAATGGTCTGAATCTCTGGTCTCTGTTGGTTTTTTTCCAAAATCTTGTTCATTATTTTCCTGTGTAGGTTTATTCATAATATCCTCCTGTTTTTATCTTTGAAATAAAATAATTTTATAGGTTGTACTGATAATTAATTTTTTAATGCCGCATTAATTTACCATAATGCAGAATTTATTAAGCGGAAAAATGGAGGGTCCTACCCCTATTATAACCCTCCTTACAAAAATTCCACAATTTGTATTTAGTAGCGATAATGTTCTGGTTTGTGTGGTCCTTCAACAGGGAAACCGATGTATTCCGCTTGTTCCTGTGTCATCTTGGTCAGTTTTGCACCCAGTTTATCAAGGTGCAACCTTGCAACCTCCTCGTCCAGTACCTTTGACAATCGGTAGACACCGATATCTTTTGGAGATTCCCATAGATCTATCTGTGCAAGTGTCTGGTTTGTGAAACTGTTTGACATCACAAAACTTGGATGACCTGTTGCAAGTCCGAGGTTGACAAGTCTACCTTCTGCAAGCAGATAGATTGAATGACCGTCAGGGAATTTGTATTCATCTACCTGTGGCTTGATTTCGACTTTTTCTACATTATCCATTTTGTTCAGTTCATCAACCTGTATTTCATTGTCAAAGTGACCTATATTACAGACGATTGCCTGGTCTTTCATCTTTGACATGTGTTCGGTTGTGATGACATCACGATTTCCTGTGGTTGTTACATATATGTCTCCATATGGGAGTGCATCTTCAACCGTCATAACAGAGTATCCTTCCATTAACGCCTGAAGTGCACAGATTGGGTCTGATTCTGTCACAATCACCTTTGCCTTGTGGTTTGCAAGCGCTTCAGCAGAACCTTTACCTACATCACCATATCCACAAACTACAGCAACCTTACCTGAAATCATCACATCTGTACCACGTTTTATGGCATCAACAAGTGATTCCCTGCAGCCGTAGATATTGTCGAATTTACTCTTTGTAACAGAATCATTGACATTTATTGCAGGTACAAGAAGGTCGCCATTCTTTTCCCAGTGATACAATCTGTGAACACCGGTAGTTGTCTCTTCAGAAACACCTTTCCAGTCTGCAACTGCTTTGTGCCAGAACTGTGGGTCTTCTTTTAGTGCTTCTTTCAGTATCTTATTCTGGGCTATAAGGTCTTTGTTCTCAGTTGGTTCATCAAGGATGGAGGGGTTATCTTCTGCCTCATATCCACGATGCATCATAAGAGTTGCATCTCCACCATCATCTACAATGAGGTTTGGACCTTTACCATCTGGCCAGGTCAGTGCCTGTTTGGTGCACCACCAGTATTCATCAATTGTTTCACCTTTCCAAGCAAAAACAGGGATTCCTTCTGCTGCTATTGCAGCTGCAGCTTCATCCTGGGTTGAGAAGATATTACATGATGCCCAACGTACATCAGCACCGAGTTCGACCAGTGTTTCGATAAGGACTGCAGTCTGAACAGTCATATGAAGACTGCCGCTGACACGCGCTCCTTTGAGTGGTTTTTGTGGACCATATTTTTCACGTGTAGCTATAAGTCCTGGCATTTCTTTTTCAGCCATATTTATTTGTTTACGGCCTAACTCAGCCAGACCTATATCTTTAATTTTGTAATCATTATTTTTAGTCATTTTTTCACCTATAATTATTGTATTTATCCTTTATATCGTCCAAATCCTGATATCCGGCCTGAACCGGTGATGATTGTTATTTAGATATAATCATTTTACTACGTTGAGATTGAATTTTTCTCTAAGGTTATCTACTTTGTCAAGCTGTTCCCACGGGAACATATCTCTGCCAAAGTGACCGTAGGTTGATGCCTGCCTGTATGACCAGCCTTTTGGATTCAGCAATCCAAGGTCTTCTATCAGGGCAGAGGGTCGGAAATCGAAGATTTCACCGGATTCCAGTACATTCTGGATTTCCTGGTCTTCCACTACTCCTGTACCGTAAGTATCAACATTTATACTAAGTGGTTTGGCAACACCTATTGCATAAGCTACCTGGATTTCACATTTATCAGCAAGTCCTGCTGCTACGATGTTTTTGGCTGCATATCTTGAATAGTATGCTGCTGAACGGTCAACCTTAGATGGGTCTTTACCGGAGAAAGCTCCACCACCATGGCTACCTACTCCTCCATAGGTATCCACAATGATCTTACGTCCTGTAAGTCCTGCATCTGCATAGGGTCCTCCAAGAACAAATGATCCTGTTGGATTGATGAAATACTGTGTATCAGACCTTAACAACCCGGTTGGTTCTAGTACTTCGTCGACAAGGTCTACAATGTCACTGCGTACTTTCTCAAGTGATATATCATCTGTCTGTTGAGATACTACTACTGTTGTTATATGGTCTGGTTTTCCGTTTACATATTTCACAGAAACCTGTGATTTGGAATCTGGTCTCAGATAAGAAAGTTTACCTTCTTTACGGACAGAATCAATATACTGGAGCAACCTGTGACTGTAAGCTATTGGAGCAGGCATGAATTCAGGTGTTTCATTGGTTGCATAACCAAACATCATACCCTGGTCACCTGCACCCTGTTCCTCATACAGTCCCATGCCTTCGGTTACACCCATTGAAATGTCAGGAGATTGTTCATGGATTTTTGACATGTATTCGAAGGACTGATCCCAGAAAAGGAGGTCTTCATGGTCATATCCTATATCACGAATAATATCACGTGCTATCTTTTCTGTATTTATCTGTTCCATTCCTTTACAGGTTATTTCACCTGCATTCATCACAAGGTCATACGCAACAAGTGTTTCACATGCTACACGGCTATTCGTGTCGGCTGCCAGACATGCATCCAGAACTGCATCAGATATCTGATCGCATACTTTATCCGGATGTCCTGCACCGACTGCTTCTGAGGTAAATATGTGGTCATATTTGAGTTTGCTCATAATTCACACTCCTATTTCATTTTATAGGTTCCGACTGAACGGAAGAATAGATTATATTATTTCAACCTGTAACCGAATCTTTTACGAACTGATATCTCCATCCTAGTAAGTTTATATTAGAAAATTCTATACTAAATGGAGAGTCATTTTCCGTCATCAAAATAGTTATTCCACCATAATTGAAGTAGTTCTTATTTTTACATGGTTATTTTTACTTTTCTATAAGTTCTAATTTTCACAATATTGAATTAATCTTACAATATGATACAACTTTATAATATATAAGTGTTACTAAATCCAAGTTTTCATATGATTTTATATTCTAAATAAAAACCAATAAAAGCTCTATACCAAAAAAAATGGCTTTTAGAAAGGTTTTTCTGGTTTTGCAACAATATCACGGTTTTTTAGTATTTATATAATATATGATAGTTATCACACATAAGTGTTACTGTTTATTCTACTACATTCAGAATTATTACTATGAGTTATTTAAACTATAAGTCAATATCTAATATTAAACTACAGAATAGAGCATAGAGGTGACTCCTATTAAAAGAGGTTCCATAACCAAATCAACATCATAATTTTTTCCAAGTTCAGGGTTGAGTCCACAAGGAATTCCCGGAGTTGAGACAAGACACCTTTCTGAAATCATATCTTCGGTAATAGTGTTTTCATTAGGGGTGGCTTCAAAAACCATACAGAACCGTTTGCCGTTATTATAGATATCATATGGACGAACTCCCAGTTCACTTACAGCTTTTTCGAGTGCCATTTTATCCGGGTCATAGGCATATACATTGAAGCCTTTTTTTATCAGATGTGAAGCTCCAGCGTAACCTACTTTTCCAAGACCTATAACAAGAATATCCTTTGTATCCGCATAATTGCATCTGGATGCTATTTCAGCATAAATTACCCCTGTGCAAACATGGTTTGTTGCTATTTTACCATTTTTGAGGTTGTGTGCGATGAAAAGGTAATCATCAGCCATCAAAAGAATGTCAGCATATTGTTTGATTGCCTCATAGTATCCTGCAACATCGGTATGCTCTGTAATAAATCCATCAAGTTCCAGATAATTTGTGATTGTAAATAGTGATTCTGCAAAGTTACCAATAATACCGTTACCTGCTGTTATAGGGATAATCCCGATTTTTTCACTACCGAGTTTTGTGTTATACACCGATTCGCAGATATCTTCAATACTTAAACCAGTTGCCCTTTTAACAATGTTATTATTTTTTTCAAATTCCTGAGATACATTATACAACTCATTGGGAGTTAATAGTGCCATATTAATGCCTCATAATATTATTACATCTTGATTTAGATGCTTATTTTTAATAATAAAAAAACCCTTATCTCTCATTTCATCTACTGTTAATTCATCTATACCCCATGTAATCATTGTAAAAGCAGGATAATCACCATAACATTTGAAAATTTCCAGTCCTTCAGAATTATAAAACCATGAATAATTAGTAGCATTGGATAAGATTTGTTCATCCACCGGAATCAGTTGCCCATTTTTGAGCATTATATGTTCAAGTATACAATAATTATTTTGAGATACAGTCTCAATTTCCTGGACACCACTGGAAAAAGCCTGCATCAGAAGAACCAGAAGGTTGATACCTGTTGAATGATACACCACAATTGGTGTCTGGCTCGGGAAACGGGCATCGATTTCAATAATTCTCAGATCATCTGAATTCTTTATGGCTTCAACATCCATTATACCTTTCAGTTTCAGATTTGATGCCAGATTATAAGCTATTTTTCGGAATTCAGAATTGTGACCAAAAGGAGTTACCATGTGACAATCATATTTTTCATCAGTATGAACTTTGGTTTCTTTTACAACTGAAAAATGCCTCCCATCACCTACTATTTCAAGGGATATTACATCACCTTCTATAAATTCCTCTATTATTTTAAGTTCATTTGCATTAATGTCCAGATTTTCATAATCATGAATTATAGAAACTCCTATACTACTGCTTTCACAAAGCGGTTTTATAATACACGGCAACCTGCAGGGATAATCCATTGGTGTTGGAACACCTATTGATTTGAAATATTCCTTGGATTTCTTTTTATCATTACTTACACGGTATGCATCAAAATCAAAAATCAGAGGACAATATAGAGCGTTAACCGTTGTTTCCAAAAAATTAATTGTCACTTGATTTTCATTTACCGGTAAAATCGCATCCACATTTTGAGATATTTCGATGAGTTTTTCAGGATTTTCTGTGACGTCAAAACAATCAAATTCATCTACGAGTCCTCTAATAAGTGGACAATCATGTTTATCAATCAATAAAACATTTATACCTGCTTTTTTGGCAAGATAGGTTACTTCAAATCCTTGAAGTTTTCCACCTATTATAGCTAGCGTTTTCATTTTACAAACCAATTATTTGATTGAATTCAGACTGTTTTGCAGGCTCCATTCCCATGGTCTTCAATCTAGACAAAACGTTTTCCACGTTCCTGGTTCTCTCTTCTAGGTCCCTGTCGTAGTTTACAACTCCTTCAAGGGTTGTATTGGATGGTATTATTGAGGTTACAACATTGGCTCCTGCATTCAATCTTTTTACCATACCATTGATTCCTTCTATATCCAGTGACGCCGGTATTAGTTTATCAGGAAACATCAACCTCAATATCGCTATTATTCTTAACTCCTGTTCACTGGAATATTGTCCCTGGTTCTCAAGTGGTGTACCCTCCTGGGGAATAAATGTCATAGCTCTCACCATGTCAGGATTGTTATCTTCCATCCCTCTTAGTGACTTTATTATGGATTTAGTATTCGATTCAATTCCTGAAAGGATGCCATCCTCAACGTAGAAACCTATACTCTTGGCAAACCGTCTGGCATTAATTCGGTCTTCAAAAGACTGACCTACTCTCATATTTTCATATAATTCTTTGTCATATGTTTCCTGATAAAGTGCAAGGAAATTTGCACCTGATTCATGAAGTTTGTTCAAAGTATCATTGTCCACTACTCCTGGCGATACCATAATTGGTAGATTTAGTTCTTTTTTCACATTTTTTACCATATCAACAAGTAACTGAGGGTTGTTATGATAATATGGGTCTTCACCCATTGTCAGGTCTATCATATGAATATGTTTGTCTTTAAAAGAGGAGCAGATATTAAGGATTTCATCATTGCTCAAACGATACCTGTGGATATTGTTTAACCTGTTATAATAACAAAAGGAACATTCATTTTTACAGTATGTTGAAAAATAAATAAAACTGTACAAAAACACCCTGTTACCGGTAAATTTGTCTCTTACCTTTCTCGATATCTGATGCAATTTATCAATTTCTTTCCGGTCGTTAGTGGTTAAAAGATACTCTATTTCAGAACCTGATAAACTTCTGCCGTTTATTATATCCTGTATAAATTCATTAAGGTCATTATTATCCATATTTTTTAACAAAAAATCCACCCTTGTACCTTAATTTAGAGTCTAATTAAAGTAGTTGTAATTCAATCATGATGGTTGCATGTAATTTATTATAAGTTGGGTTATATAAGACTTAATGTCATATTTCGTCATTATATTTTAATTCTGCTATCTGAATAAATATAACGATTGGAAATTACCCATAACAAGTGGAGCACAAACCTTATATAACAACCTAAAAGACTTTTTTCATTATGAGCATCAAGCTTTACAATTCACTTACTAATGATATCGAGCCTTTTGTTCCAGTTCACGATGGATTTGTTAAGATGTATAATTGCGGTCCTACGGTATACAGCAGGATACACATAGGAAATATTCGAAGTTTTCTGGTAGCTGACCTTCTGAAACGTTATTTAAAACTGAGAGGATACAAGGTCACCCAGGTCATGAATATCACTGATGTGGGTCATATGACATCTGATGCTGATGAAGGTGAAGATAAACTGCAGGTTGCTGCAAATCGGGAAAAACTCGATCCTTGGCAAATAGCAGACAAATACACACAATCATTTATGGATGACCTTGAAACTCTGAATATAGACAAAGCAGATGTATACCCACGTGCAACCCAACACCTCAATGAAATGATAGAAATCATTGAAAAACTTGTAGATAATGGATATGCATATGTTGTTAAAGGGAATGTCTATTTTGATGTTACAAAATTCCCGGATTATGGGAAACTTTCAGGTAATGTTTTAGAAAAATTACAAGCCCAGCAACGTGCAGTAGATGACCCCTATAAACGCAACCCCCAAGATTTTGTTCTCTGGTTTTCACACTCCAAATACAAAAACCATATCATGAAGTGGGACTCTCCATGGGGTGAAGGTTACCCCGGATGGCACATTGAATGTTCCGCGATGTCATTAAAATATCTTACAGATGCTTTCAACAAGCAGTTTCACCCAAATATGGCATCAACTATAGACATCCATACAGGTGGTGAAGATAATAAATTCCCTCATCATGAATGTGAAATTGCCCAGAGCGAAGGCACTACTGGACAGAAATTCGTCAATTATTGGATGCATGTAACTCATCTTCTGGTTGAAGGAGAAAAGATGTCAAAATCCCTCGGCAATATCTATACCCTTCCAGACATCCTTAATATGGGATATAGCCCCGAAGCTGTACGATATGTTCTGCTTACAACCCATTACAGACAAAAACTCAATTTCACTTTCAAAAGCCTGCTGGCAGCACAGAACGCTATTAACAGGTTACAGGAATTGATTTTTAACTTGAAAAATATCGAAAATGAAAACGGCGACTTTGAATCTGGTAAGTTTGCAGAAAATGTTAAAGATAACTTCCTTGAAGAATTGGATAAAGACCTTAATATTGCAGGTGCAACCGGTGTCCTTTTCGATGCTGTAAAAACCATTAACAAATCCCTATCATATATAGGACAACAGGATGCAGAGATTTTACTGGATTTACTCAAAGAAATTGATAATATACTTGGTATAATGGATTTCAGTAACCAAGAACCCCTTGAAAAAGAGATACAGGAACTTATCAAACAGAGGAATGAAGCAAGAAAAATAAAAGATTTTACTACTGCTGATAAAATTCGCGAAAACCTGAAAAAACACGGCATCCATTTAATAGATACTCCTGAAGGTACCATCTGGAAACGTAGACAATGATTCAAATACCAAACTTATTAGTAGTCAATTTTAAATAATTATTTAATTCATGAACATTTCTTGTTTCCATAACGATATAAGGATAATAGAGTTGGATACGATGCCAGGATTTCATTTAGCAAGTGAGGAAGATATACGCAGTGGGAAAACAACCGATGTTTATTTTGAAAATGTAATGGAAATTTTTAATAAAAAGGAAATTGGGCATGAAAATGTAGTTGCTGAATTTACTGCATCATCATTACCAGATGAATGGAAATGGGGTATTTTTGCTGGACTGGATGAAGTATTAAGTCTACTTGAAGGTAAAAATGTTGATGTTTATGCACTCCCTGAAGGTACTGCATTCAGAAAACAGAGTGATGACGGTGTTAATACACCTGTTATGTATATTGAAGGGTCGTACAAAGAATTCTGTATTTATGAAACACCTGTACTTGGATTGGTCTGCCATCCTTCAGGAGTGGCTACAAAGTCTGCCAGAGTTAAAAAAGCGGCAAAAGATTGTAATGTGATGTCGTTTGGAATCCGGAGAATGCATCCCGGTATAGCTCCTGTAATCGACCGTGCTGCCTATATTGGTGGATGTGATGCCATTTCATGTATAGCTGGTGCCAGGGAAGTAGGAATTGAACCCAGGGGTACAATGCCTCATGCTCTCAGCATTATATTCAGAAATCCAAAAAAAGCATTCAAAGCCTTTGATGAAGTGTTATCAGACAACATCGCCAGGATTGCACTTGTTGATACATATTATGATGAAACTGTCGAGTCTTTTATGGCAGCTGAAGCAATGGGCAATAATCTTTACGGTGTCCGGCTTGACACACCAACTTCCAGGAGAGGAGACCTTAGAAAAATCGCACAGGAAGTAAAATGGGAACTGAAATGCAGAGGTGTGGATGTTAAAATCATCACATCAGGCGGCATAAATGAATATATTATTCCGGGATTGAGAAAAGCCGGTGTTGATGCATTTGGTGTGGGTACTACTATATCCAATGCCAGCACAATCGACTATTCAATGGACATTGTGGAAATTGAAGGAAAACCTTCCGCAAAAAGAGGAAAATTCAGTAATAAAAAGCAGGCTTATCGTTGTCCTGAATGCTTTAAATATAAAATGAAACAATGGAACAATGAAGATAAACCAGTTTGTGAATGTGGACATATTATGGAACCCATGCTGCGCAAATTCATGGAAAACGGCAGAATTATAGATAGTTACCCCTCCCCAATGGAAATAAAAACAAATGTAACCAGGCAATTAGAAAAACTTGAAGCTGACTGGGTCGACGATTAACATTCACTTTTTTACTCTTCAGCCTGGTTGATGTGGGTGGTTACATCTGTAATATCTTCAAAATAGTGTATTAAGTACTCTTTGACTTTGTTGGCGATAAAATCCATATCATCTATTAGTAATCCAGAATTGATTTTAACATATACATCAACCTCAAGGTTTCCTGAAGATTCATTTATATGAATCCTATAACAATCGGATATTTCATCTAGTGAATTTACAACATAACATATAGCCAATTTGTTACCTAATGTGGAATAGTCATCGTTTGAAAATGCTGATAGTTTATATTTCATTTAGAAAGCCTTCAATCAAATCAATCAACTCATTATTAAATATCAGAATAGTGTTTATTGATTTCTATTAAAGAATAGAGATCTCTGACACCAATTTCTGCTTTTATACGAACAATAAATCCTCCTAGCTGTGCAGCTATAGTTTCGATTGATGTGCGAACATCAGTAGGTATTTCATCATATATATGTGAGAACAGATTTAATGCCCCAAGAATTTCACCATTACAAACTATTGGTATGAGTGCCACTGCACGCAATTTTTCGTTTTTCCTTATTGAAAAATCCGATTTTAACGGTATTTCTGAATAATCCTTGTAAACCGGCTGACCTGTCATTATAATCCTGTTAAGGATTGAAGTTGAATCCAGGTATGAGATACTATATACAAAATCAGTAGACAATTCCATAGATGTTATTAGATTAAGATCGCCTTTTTCGTCTGCAAGATAGATACACCCACAATCAACAATACCTATATTTAAAGTCAATTCAAGTACCTGATTGAAAACTTCTTCAGGGTCATCATGAGCATTCAAAAGAAGTGCAATGTCATGTTCTGTGTGTAAAAGATTTTCTGTATGTTTTCTCTCGGTTATGTCTACAATTATACCCTGATAGGAAACTGCTTCACCATTTTCGTTTCGCTGGATAAATGTTCTCTCATCCACCCATCGGATTTCATTGGATTTGGTGATAATCCTGTATTCCTGGGAAAAATCACTATGACCTTTTTCCCTACGTTTGCAAAGTTCGTACTGGACATGTTCCAGGTCATCCGGATGAATAATGTCACCATATTGGAACTTTCCTGAATAGAATTCATCTGATGTATAACCAAAACGGGTAATGTTATCCGATACAAATTCTACAGGCCATTTCTCTTCAAGCTTACTTTCTGATTTCCATTGAAACACAACTACAGGACTGTTGTTGATGATCGATTCGAGTTCATCTTTTATCGCAAGAGTTTCTTGAAGCTGCTCTTCTCTTTTTTTCTGATCGGTAATATCAACAATTATACCCAAAAAATAGTTAGGTTTTCCATTTTCATCACATTGAATAAAGGTTTTTCCGTTAACCCAACGAATATTTCCTGATTTTGTCTGTATCCTGTATTGCAAGGAAATATTTGAATGCCCGCCTTTATAATTTCTATTAAATTTTTTCCTGACCTTTTCCAAGTCATCCTGGTGGATTATGTCGCTGTAATTTATTTTGCCAGATGCGAAATCTTCTTTTGCATAACCAAACTGCAAAATATTTTCTGACACATATTCCACTGGCCAGTTGTTTTCAGGTTTCCACAGAAAAACATAGACCGGCGTCTGTGAGACCAGTTTTTTAAAATTGGGATTGATTTCAGCAGATACCATGTTCATATCTTTGGCCCAGTCTTATTAGTTTGTTGCCAGCAGTTACTATATATGAAAATAAAAAGCCAGAAAAATCAGGAATAGTATTCATCTCTGGCTTCTACTAGTGCTTTTACATTTGCAAGAGGTGAATTCGGA
>NZ_JBKGYF010000041.1:0-14813 GCF_046546175.1 Methanohalobium sp.
AGGTCGATTTCAATGTTTAAAGTCTCTCCTTTTTCATCTGCGCATGCAAATGTCCAAGGAACCTGTAATGTGACCATATCTATTCCCCCTTAACAACAAATTGCTGATTTGGTTATTTATCGCTTTTGGTATTTATTATAAAAGTTATTATTATTATTATATCTTTGGCATTTGGCCAAATATGTCAGGAATTATTGTGCGTATGTACAAAAATATAAATAATTCGTTTGCCTACTAATATCTATGGATAAAATCACTGGGCTTGAACTGACACCCCGGAAAATACGATATCTCAAGTTTCTGCTTGAAAAGGGGGGAATTGTGAGGACAACTGAAATATCATCACAATTAAATGTGGATCCATCTACATCTACCAAGGTGATTAATGACCTTGCAAAAAACGGTTATGTAAATCATATTCCTTATCGGGGAGTCTGTCTAACTAAATGCGGACAGGAATATGCAGAATTTCTGATTAGAAGACACAGAATCCTTAGTCTTTTATTCAGCCATTATGGTTTGTCTACAAAAGGTGCGTGTGAAGAAGTATCACGATTTGAGGGATATGTTTCAAAAGATGCAGTAGATAGAATCTGTAAGTCAATGGGTCATCCACAGTTAAGCAATTGTGGAGAAATTAAACATGATAGTTGTGGACTTGTTGATTAAAGTCGGCATCTAATTTTTCCAAGGTGCCAAACAATTTTCTTGGATACCAAAAATTAAAAGGAAGAATTGTTATGAACTACTATTATAAACCGCTGTCTGTTGTATTGATAATCTGTGTATTGTTTGTATCTGGATGTTCAGAAAAGTCTCAAACCCAAAAAGATGATGAAAATATAACGGTTGCTGTCAGTATACTTCCACAGGCTGAATTTGTGAAGCAGGTAGGTGGAGAGAAGGTTAATACAATAGTAATGATACCTCCCGGAGCAAGTCCAGCAACACATGAACCTACTTCAGGACAACTAAGAGATTTAAGTAACGCTTTGATGTATGCAAAGCTAGGTTCAGGGTTGCCTTTTGAAAATTCTTGGATGGGTAAAATAAGGTCAGTTAATGATGATATGTTAATTGTGAATTCATCAGATGGTATAACCATTAGAAACAATGACCCCCATGTTTGGACAACTCCTGAAAATTCTAAAATAATGGTTGAGAATATCTATAAAGGTCTTGTACAAGTCGACCCTGAAAATAAGAGTTATTATTCACAAAATAAAGACGAATACATGCAGGAACTGGATGAACTGGATTCTTATATAAATAATACATTATCAGGATACGAAAATCGAAGTATTATGGTTTATCATCCAACTTGGGAATATTTTGCACAAGAATATGGTCTGGACATGATACCTGTTGAATTAGAAGGGAAGGAACCAACTGCAAAGGAATTAAAACGATTTGTAGATGTAGCAAAGAAGAAAAATATTTCTGTAATATATGTCCAAGAACATTTCAGTAAATCAAGCGCTGAATCAATAGCAAAGGAAATTAATGGTGAAGTTGTATCAGTAAACCCACTTGCAAAGGATTATGTAACCAATCTCAGAAATGTTACCAATGTATTTGCGGAAAATCTTGGTTAATAATATGAAGGGATTAAATGAAAACAAATGTTAATGTGATTGAAATCAGTAATTTGTGGGTACATTATGGAGATATTCCTGTACTAGAGGACATCAATCTAACAGTGGAACAACCAAGAGATCTAATGGCTATAATAGGACCCAATGGTGGGGGAAAAACCACTCTATTAAAAGTAATCCTTGGATTGATAAAACCAAGCAAGGGCACAGTAAAAATTTTTAGGGAAAGCCCTGCAATAAATCGGAAGCATATAGGTTATGTCTCACAGCACAGTACCTTTGATTTTGATTTCCCTATAAGTGTTTGGGAAGTTGTCCTCATGGGTCGAATGGGACATGCTGGACTGTTGAAAAGTTATAGTAAAGAGGATAAATTAAAGGCTTACAATGCATTGAATATAGTGAACATGGTTGAATATAAGGACCATCAGATAGGAAAATTGTCTGGTGGACAGCGGCAACGGGTATTTATAGCAAGAGCACTGACAACAGAACCAAAAATTCTGCTTCTAGATGAGCCCAGTTCTGGACTTGATACACATATGCAAGGAGAACTGTATGATTTACTTTCAAAACTTAAAAAGAAGATGGCTATTATTATGGTCACCCATGATTTAACTGCAGTGTCATTACATGTAGATACAGTAGCATGCCTTAATCGTAAATTGTTCTACCATGGTTCAAAAGAAATACCCCGTGAAGACCTGGAAGCAGCTTATCACTGTCCTGTGGAGATGATAGCCCACGGAGTTCCACACAGAGTACTGAAAGATCATTGATGGAGCTTTGAAATGGTTGTTGATATTCTCGATATTCTTCAGTATGAACACATGAGGAACGCGCTAATTTCAGCATTACTTGCTAGTATAGCATGTGGAATCATTGGGACCTATGTTGTTGTAAAACGTATTGTGTTTATAAGTGGAGGAATAGCTCATGCATCCTTCGGAGGGATTGGTATGGGATATTATCTGGGAATTAATCCGGTTCTTGGGATATTGCCCTTTGGTATTGCATCTGCACTTGGCATAGGTTGGATTACAAAACGGTCTAGTTTACCAGAGGATTCTGCGATTGGTATATTCTGGGCAAGTGGAATGGCGATAGGGGTAATTTTTCTAAACCTCACTCCGGGATATGCACCTGATCTAATGACTTATCTTTTTGGCAATATCCTTACCGTTCCGTTTTTTGACGTAATAGTGATGTTAATACTGGATATAATTATAGCTTCATTAGTCTACCTTTTTTATAAAGAATTTCTAGCGTTAAGTTTCGATGAGGAGATGACAGCGGTTCTGGGAGTTCCAGCAGAAAAACTATATTTTTTGCTCCTTTGTCTGATAGCTCTTACTGTGATGGTTCTGGTAAGGGTTGTAGGTATTATTTTGGTCATAGCACTTTTAACGATACCTGCAGCATTGAGCCGACAGATAACTTCTGATTTTAAAAGGATGATATTTTTATCGGTTATATTTGGTGGGATTTTCAGTACCGGAGGTATTGGGATATCCTATATGTTTGATATTCCATCAGGAGCAACTATTATACTGGTCATGTCGATATTTTATTTTGCATATTCTCTTTTTAGAGGGAAACTAAACAATCTTTTAAGCTGAAAAATTGGTTACAGGTGTAAATGTGAAGATGAATATAGAATCCAGAAAAGATTTGGTTAGGATTGTTGACAATTTACAAGAAGACGAAATATCGGAAACAGTTAATAGACGCATACGGGAGTTTGAAGAACTCCATGCTAAAAGTAATAAAGAATGGTTCAATGAACTCTGTTTTTGTCTTTTAACTGCAAATTCCAGCGCAAGGCTGGGAATGAATATCCAGAATTATATGGCAAAAATTGACGGTTTTTTAACCTGTGACCAGAAGGAATTATCCAAAATCCTGAAGCATATGGGTCACCGATTTTATGAAAAAAGGGCGGAATACATAGTACTTGCTAGGAATAATGCAGCAGATATTAAAGATAAAATTACTAATATGGAAAATGAATTTACTGCACGCGAATGGCTTGTTAAAAACATTAAGGGAATAGGATACAAGGAATCCAGCCATTTCCTTAGGAACGTTGGTTATAAACGCCTGGCAATTCTTGACAAGCATATACTGCGTATTATGTGCAGCAGCTGTATTATCGATGTTCCAAAAACACTTACAAGAAAACGGTATTTGAATATTGAGCAGGAGTTCATATCTCTGGCTGATGAGGTGGGATTAACACTTGCAGAACTTGATCTCTATTTGTGGTACACACAGACAGGAGAAGTATTGAAATGATGGAGATATTTGTTGTAAACCTAAATTATTTATGTTATAATACTTATTAGTTATTGGGGACTTAGGAGGTTTGTTTATGACAAAATATGTGATTATATCCCAATTAACAGATGACGGTGCAAGAACTCTAAAGAATAATCCTGAAAGGATTAAAGAAGTAAATGAAGAACTCAAAGAAATAGGGGTAGACGTACTTGAACAGTACTTTGTTCTGGGAGATTTCGATTTTTTAAACATAGTGGATGCAGAAGATGAAAACGCGGTTTCAAAAGCTGTTGTAGAACTTGCATCGAGGGGGAGTATTAAAACCAAAACTTATACTGCAATACCTATTAATAAGTTTTCTGGGCTGTTCGAATAACTGTTTCTTATAAAAATTAAAATCAAAGGTTTGGTGGTTACATAACCACTGAACATTTTATTTTCCAAACATTTTTGATGCAGATTTCATCATATCTTCTAGACGTTCCAGTGGAATTCCTATAGCCATTTCTTCTTCCTGGATTTCTGTATGTTTCCTGCTTCCGCCGCATCCCACGGTAACACATATCTGACCGCTCATATATGGTTCAGCTACACCATCCGCACAGAGACTTTGTTTACCTGCAAAATCTGCATTGACTCTGCCACCTTGTTTGTACAGTAGAGCCTGGGACATTTGCATCATCTGTTTTGGAGTTCCGATTATGACAACTACATCAGGCAGGAATTCTGCTTTTTCAAGAGGTTCATAGATGACAGCTTTTATAGACCCTGAAAGAACTCTTGGAATCATTTGCATGGTACGTCGTGCTGCATTTTGGGTGCTGAATGATCCGAGTTTATAATAAACTTCACCTTTTGCAAGTTTTTCATCCATCTCCCGAAGACCCATGACAGCAGCTCCACCCTTGCATTTCTGGTCATCTACAAGTGTATAAAAACTTGAACCGGTTCTTCTGACATTATCGATCATCTGGCAGTGTCTTGTGGGATTTTCTATTCTTTCAACACCTTCAGGGATTTCCTGCACATTAGAAACCAGTTTTACTGCAACAGGTGATGTTTTAAGTTTGAATATATCTATTAAATCAGCACCTATCTTTTTAACATCTTCTATATCCATTTCTTATAATCTCCGTTTTGGGTTTTGATATTTATTCATTATTGTTTTTGTAGAAAAAGTGCGTAGATTTATGTTATATTATTTTTTCTCATCGCTAATATAATATTACCGTAAATTAACCATAGTAATTTTTTATATCAGTTTTGATAAACTTTCTACTAACGTTAAATAAGGGGAGAGGGTATGGAAAAATATATTTCATTCCAATAGCGGTTTTCATATTGCTGGCAATGACTTCCATGGCATGGAGTCCTGAAACCTGTAAAGATTGCCATACTGGTTACTATGAGATGTGGAACACGTCAAAACATGCTGAATCACTTAAAGCTGCAGGTGGAAACGTATTAAATATCGATGAATGTACAGAATGTCATTTAGAATCATCGATAAAAGAAAACTGGAACCGTGAGGATGTTGAAGGAACCATCGAACCGATAACCTGTGAAATATGCCACAGTCCACCTGAAGGGGGTTATGATGCACATATAGACAATCCCATTGAATAGTTCCAGAGGTAAACTATTCGGCTGAGATGTGTGGAAACTGCCATAAGGAATCCCATCATCCCATAATCGAAGAATGGGAATAAAGCGATGAGTATTCAAGGGATGATTTCGACCCTGAGAACATGGCAAGCCATTCTGAACCTACAGATGTAACCGAACCAATTGTACTGAACCGTTCAAAAGAATGTACATCATGTAAAAGCACCGAAGGGGCGATTGTGAATCTGGAGGGGGCAGATATCTACGATTTTAATCAGGAAAACCTTCCAAACCCATCAGGTGTGGAGGAGTGGAGAATTACCTGTGCTGCATGTCATGACCCTCATAGCACAGAGTACCGTGTCGAAGATAAAGTGCAGTTATGTTCCAACTGCCATAATTCCAGAGGTGCGGAACCTGATGGAGAAACTACAATAGCCAGATACACTCAGTGGGATATGTACAGCAATTCCAGTTATGTAACAGGCGGACATCCTGTTGAGATAGGGTGTGTGGGTTGTCATATGGGTTCGAAACCTTTCAATGAGACAACCAATTCATCAGCAGTAACTGGTCATAACTTTGATATAAACGCCTCCTTGATTGTGGATTTAGAATCCACCAATAATTATTCTAGATGCCACGGTTCTGAACTTTCAGATCTTATTGAAAACCAGGAAGATAAAGTCTTCGTCAGACTGGAACAACTCGAAACAATGAGAGAAAATGCCAGAGACTCACTTGAAGAACTGAATGGGACATCGATATATCAGGAACAACAGGCAGTGTTCAATAATGCTCTGTATTATATGACCGCAGTTGAGGAAGATGGAAGTCTTGGTGTCCATAATATGGAAATGGCTTTCAGGTATCTAAACAACTCAGAAGAGCGGTTTGATGAGGTGATCAACACCCAGCCACCGGAAGAAGAGCCTGGTTTTGGGGCAACTTATTCCATTGCCGGATTACTCGTGGTATTTTACCTTGTTAGAAGGAAATTCCATAAGTAATCTGGAACTTCTTTTTTTTATATTGTATTTTAAGATCAAGTCAGGAATTATTAATTATATCTCTAATAGTTTTAAGCACTGCAATCGCATCCTCACGTTTAAGATCGATTTCGTTTTCCCTGCAATATTTTAGAACATCTTTACCCTTTTCTTCTGAAAGAATTCCGTTTTTGATGGCCTGTTTGACCATGCCCATATAACTTCTATACGGGTAATATGTCTGTTTTGTGATGTTAATTAATAATTTGTATGTTTTATCATCAATTATTCCATTGTAACATGCTGCCTTCAGAGTTTTTCTGATATTGACTAGTGGTTTGGAAACAGGTTCAAATGTATCCGGATTTGTGGCTACAGCTACTTCATCATCTGCCTCAATAACACCATCCTTATACTGCCTGTATATCTCCCCTACACCTGTCATTCCATAGTCATCAAGCTCTGATGCACGTAAAGCACCCATACTGCACCCCCCTACAACAATAACATTGTTATTGAGTGCTTTTATTATCTCTTTATGTGAAACAGCTGCTTTATCAAAGAAAACTCCGTCGATGATTCCGATAACGTTATAGCTATCTTTTATTGCTTTGTCAATATTACATCTATATACAGGGGGTTTATAAGTGGCATCCAGTATCTCTTTTGCATCATCATGACTTATACTTGTACCTGCAAACACAGTTACTCTGGGATTTCTCGGTTTTTTTATATTCAAACTCGTCTGCGGTTCCATGTTTTTTCGCCTTTATCCCATTTTTTCCGTGCGATGTTTTTCCTTTTTCCTACTCGTTCACGGTCCAGAGTGTACATTTCAAAGGTAGGAATAATTACCCGTACAACAGGAACATCTATACTATCCCTTGATAGATTAACTATAATAGCATTGTCAACTAGATTTTTTAGCTGGTCAATTACGGTATTAATATTTTCAACAGGTGAGTGTTGGGAAAAATCGTTTAATTCTTCCAATGTGACAATTTCTATGTCCTTATCTTTATACCAGAAGCTATTCATCCTTTTCATACGTTCGTATCCGATATTTCGGACGAATTTATCCCGTTCAGTGTCTTCTCTTGCACCATGAATCTGGACTACTCTTGATTGTGCTGCTTCTGTAAGGGCTCTAATGACTGCGATTTCTGGATTCAGATGAGTGCCGGCTCCCATGACAAGCATGGCAGGGTCTTTTAAATGCACATCATCAAGGGATGCAATTACAGTAGTAATTCCTGTGTCATGCTGAGGAATCCAGAGTCTAACATCTATATTTGCATCATTGAACTTTTGCATCAATTCATAACTTATACCATCCTCTCTGGTTAGTTTCAACCTTTGACCGGGATTTCTGTTCATTTCTGCAATACTTAATGCATCTCTTTCAACAACTTCCAGTAAACCGTGTAGTATTGCTTCTTCAATGACATTGCCGGCTGCAAGACCGTTGGTATTGCTTCTGAATAACTTGACACATTTATCATTGGGTTCATAGGGGTGATAAACTGAATTTGATGGTACATAGATTTCTTTATTATTTATGAGGTCCCATCCACTTGTCCATTCTATCATGTCCTCAGTCCTTACATCTTCTGATATGAGGAGTTTTGCAGGATTTACAATATTGTATGTATCAGTTATATTATCATAAGAATCAACAAATTCTGTATTTGGTGTACCTTCCTTTATATTGTTGTTCATCTCTTTTTTCTCTGCCAGACACCTTTCAAAACCTTCCATCATTGCAGAGATTTTAGCCTGTGGTGGTGTTACTCCTTTTCCAGAATATACAGATATAGCACCTTTAGCAGCACTTGGTCTGATAGCTGAATACACAGGAATACCCACTCTGTCAAGATGGGTTATATCGGCAATACGGGTGACTCCGATTTTTTTCAGCTGGTTTTTTGTTTTATGGAGGGTAGTATCTTCACCATAAACTCGCTGCGACCCTTTCTGATATTTAAGTGATTGATTAATATTTATTGCTGACATATTTATTGAAACGATGTTACATTTGTTTATACCTTACGATGTGCAGTTCCTCTTCAGCTGTCTTTGTTACCATTAATTTTATATACTAAAAACGAGTATCTAACTGTTTAACACTCATATAAACTATGTAAATATTTTTATATATTTAGTTGGTATTTGTGGGGGGAACTTAGAATAAAATAATGGAGACAGGAGGTACTATCAATGAAGAAAATAGTAGCATCAAAAGACAACCGGGTTGATAAAAAGGAGGTATCGAAACATCTTTGTCATACGGTTGTTTGCGGACGTACAAAAAAGAAACTGAATAAAGAAGATAAAGAACTTTACCGTTTTATGGTAGGAGGTTTGCAGGCGAAATAATCTGCAAAAACTTTATTTTTATCCAGTTGAATAACAGCAACATATGTACGATATTCTTGAAATTCGAAAGGATTTTCCGGTACTGGATGACGTAATCTATCTGGACAGTGCAGCTACAACCCAGACACCGGTACAGGTTGTATCAGCTGTAAATAATTATTTTTACAAATATGCCGGTAATTATGGTAGGGGTGCACATCGTTTAGCACGTGAGACTACCAATCATTATGAAGATTCACGTGAAAATGTAGCTCGGTTTATGAATGTAGACCCTTCGAAAACAATAATGACAAAAAATGCTACTGAAAGCATAAATATGGTTGCACTGGGCATTAACTGGAACCTTGGAGATCATATTGTAACCACATCATTGGAGCATCACACTGACCTTCTTCCGTGGATGCGTTTAAAAGAAAAAGGTGTGGATATGACAGTTGTACCTCCTGATGAAAACGGTATTATCAATCCGGACGAGATTGCCAGTTCCATAACTGACGGGACAAGACTTGTCGCAGTGACACATGTGTCCAATGTGTTCGGGTCTGTACAGGATATTGGAGAGATAACCCGGATAACACATAAAGCTGGAGTGATGGTATTGATAGATGGGGCACAATCCCTGGGTCATATCCCTGTTGATGTAGGGTCTATTGGATGTGACTTTTTTGCTGCATCTGGTCATAAAGGACTGCTGGGTCCCCAGGGAACAGGATTGTTATATGTCAGAGAACCCGAGATTATGGAACCGTCCTATTTTGGAGGTGGTATGGTACACTCGGTAACAACTACAGGTTTTGAACTGGAACCATGTCCTACAAAATTTGAGTCCGGTACCCCCAACATGCCAGGTGTTATAGGTCTTGGGAGGGGTGTTGAATATGTCCAGAATGTGGGAGTAGCAAACATAGAAAAACATGAAAAATCCCTTGTGAAAAATACGGCTTCCCGACTTGCAGAAATTCCGTATGTGGAAGTTTACGGACCAGATGACCGCTGTGGGGTGGTATCATTTAATATAACAGGACTCAATTCGCACGATGTAGCCATGATACTGGACGAAACAAGTAGTGTATGTGTCCGGAGTGGTTATCACTGTGCCATGCCGGCACTTCAATCGATCGGTGTTGAGGGAACGGTAAGAGCATCGGTAGGTTTATACAATACCCAGGAAGAAATTGATACATTTATTGATGCTGTTTCTCAGATTACATCTCTTGTAGGTTAACTGGTGATTTTTATGGACTATAGTGATACCAAAGACATCCAAAATTTTCTCATGTTTACTGGTAATGAACAAAATCTGTTCAGGGAATTTGACCTTTCTGAAGAAGCCATACTTCCATTGATGCTTTCTTTAAAATCCGGTGGTTCGTGGAGTTATTCAACAGATGTTCTGTCTGTAATGTCGGTAAAAAATCCGACTACATATTTTGATGAAGAGCGAAACACTGGCTATACTTTTGAAGAGATTTATCTGTTTTTGAATCCTGAAATTTTAACAAGAGATGGCAGTGTCTACAGACTTGAAAAATGCGGTAAACGTGGTGAGCGTGTACTTGTAAAACGCCCCTACCGGATAAAAGTAAAAGGTGAACGGGTGGTTCTGGCACAGGTGCATCCAGAATTAAAGAAAATCGATATTTCAGAACCTGAACATAAAACTATTCTTTTTACTGGAACACCTGCTTACAGTGTGGCACATGAAATGGAACACCTTACAACAGGAGATATAGAGGGCGAACCTATCTGGAATTTTGAATTTTCAAAATCTAAATAACGATATGAATTGGATTACAAATGATAGAGCACTATACAAGAAGTTATTCTGTGACAAGAGTAGATAGAAACAAAACAGTGACAAGTTCCAGTTTTTCCATTGCCAGAGAAGAAACATTGGAGTTGCTGATTAACGGGACAAAAATAGCGTCTATTCTTTCATCACCTGTAAACATGAAGGAACTTGCAGTTGGCTATGTTATATGCGAAGGTATAGCGGGTTTTGAAGATCACATCAAAATCCACAAGAATGGAAACAGGATTAATCTTGAAATTGCAAACATGGATGATACAGATATGCTGTATGAATTGCGGTCATCTGGGTATATAGGAGTTAGTTACAAAAACAACCCAGCAAAAATACAATCAGATGTAATCTTTGAACCGGAATCAATATTTGCATCCCAGAAGTTCCTCGAGTCCAATATATATCGCCTGACAAAAGGTACCCATCTTGCTGCACTTATTGACCAGGATGGAAAACTTATTACACAGGCTGTAGATATAGGAAGACACAACGCAATTGACAAAGTTATAGGATATTCCAGACTTACAGGACTGGATGTATCTAAACTGTACCTTCTCTCAACCGGGAGACAGTCTGAAGGCATGGTTTTAAAAGCATCACGTTCTGGTGTACCATTACTGGTTACAAAAAGCGCTCCTTTTGACAGTGGTATTGAAACTGCTGAAAAAACAGGATTATGTCTTGTGGGTTTTGCCTCTGAAATCGAGATGTTCATCTTTGCCAATCCGGAGCGTATTAACCTGGAATCTTGTAATGTGTAAAACAAAAATTAATATAATAAAAAAAGGATTTTTTTAAATGGTAAATTAACAGGAGATGCCTATTTGAGTAAAGATATACTTCTGTGGGATGAAACACTTTTTAAAAATGCCGAAGTCCTTGAAATCGATCATATCCCTGAACATTTCGCCTATCGGGACAACCAGCTTCAGGCAATCAAATACAGTCTCAAACCTGTGATACATGGTATGCGTCCTGTTAACTGCCTTATAAGTGGTCCGCCGGGCACCGGAAAAACGACATCTGTTTTGAAAATATATGATGAAATGCAGGACCATGTCAATAATGTTGTGTTTTTGAAAGTGAACTGTCAAATCGATTCCACTCGATTTGCTGTTATATCAAGAATCTACAGACAATTGACAGGTGTGACCCCACCAACCTCGGGAATAGCTTTCAGGACGCTTTTTGAGAATACAATGCATCATCTGGTAGAGAACAATAAAATCCTTGTACTAACTCTTGATGATATCAATTATCTCTTCTATGAAGGTCATGCTGATGATGTCATGTATTCATTACTCAGAGCGCATGAACATTATCCAGGAGTAAAAATAGGCATCATTGCTGTAGTCAGTGATACAGGTGCTCTTTATCAGTTCGATACAAAGGTGACATCTGTATTTCTTCCTGAGGAAATCGATTTTCCCAGATATGAATATGAAGAGTTGCAGGGTATTATAGATGACAGGATTAAAAATGCATTCTATCCAGATGTTATACCAAGTGAAGTTAGAGACCACATTGTACAGTATGTTGATGACATAGGTGACTTGCGTATAGGTATTGACCTTCTTAAAAGGGCAGGACTTAATGCTGAAAATCGTGCAAGTCGAGTTGTATCCATAGCTGATGTTGATAAAGCATATGAATCATCTAAATTACTGCACATTTGCCGCAGTATAAGGGCACTAAACTCCAACGAAAAAACCCTTCTTAGGCTGATTGTGGATAATAACAATACACAAGCAGGAGAACTCTATAATTCATTCCATGAAGCCACAGGTCAGGGTTATACTCATTTTTATAACATGATAAACAAACTGCATGCATCCCAGTATATAGATGTGGATTTTTCAGGTGAGGGTAAAAGAGGAAGAACAAGGATTATAAAACTCAGATCCAATCCAGACGATGTTTTGAAATGTCTTGAAAAATAATAAAAAAGGAGCAGTTGCTAAAAACTGCATTTTCTTTTTATTTACATTTCGGGCATTCCGCCCATACCACCGGCTTCAGCTCCACCGCCACTGGAAGCTATTACATCGTCGATTCTGAGAATCATGACTGCAGCTTCGGCTGCTGCATTGATTGCCTGTGTTTTGACTCTTAGTGGTTCAAATACACCTTTTTCCCACATATTTACTACATCGCCGCTGTATACATCAAGTCCGGCAGTAATTTCTCCCTTTTCATGATGTGCTCGCAGGTCCATCAGAGTGTCGATTGGATCAAGTCCGGCGTTTTCTGCCAGTGTCCTTGGAACAACTTCAATTGCTTCTGCAAATGCTTTGACTGATAACTGTTCTCTGCCGCTGAGGCTTGTAGAATAGTCGTGTAGTTTGAAAGCGAGTTCTACTTCAGGTGAGCCTCCACCTGCTACAAGTTTCTCATCCTCAATAGCAACTCCTACAACACGCAGAGCATCATGCAATGCTCTTTCGACGTTGTCGACAACATGTTCTGTACCACCGCGGAGCAGGATGGATACAGCTTTTGGATTATCGCACCCGGTTATAAATGTCATCTCGTCGCCGCCAACTTTCTTCTCCTGAACAGTTTCTGCTTTACCGAGGTCATTTTCTGATACTTCATCCAAGTTTGTTATGACTTTACCACCGGTTGCAAGAGCAAGTTTCTCTATGTCACTCTTTTTGACACGTCTTACAGCATAGATTCCGGCTTTTGCAAGGAAGTGCTGTGCCATGTCATCGATTCCCTTCTGGCAGAAAACTACATTGGCACCGCTGTCGATAATCTTCTGGACCATATCTCTTATCATCTTTTCTTCCTGATCAAGGAAGGATTGAAGCTGGTCAGGTGAGGTGATGGATATTTCAGTATCGGTTTCGGCTTCTTTGAGTTCAACTGCTTCATTGAGAAGAGCAATTTTTGCATTCTGAACTTTCTTTGGCATGTTGGAATGCACGCGTTCTTTATCGATTATCATGCCCTCGATAAGTTCAGAATCACTTATTCTGCCACCAACTTTCTTTTCTACTTTGATATTGTCCATGTCTACGGTTTTATCGTCTCCCTCTTCAACAACCTTGGTGGCTGCATCTACAACGATTTCTGCAAGTTCACGTTTGGATGCTTCAGCACCTTTACCTGTCATTGCAGTTTCTGCAATTTTAAGCAGTTGTTCTCTGTCAGAAATAGTAATGTCCTTTGCTATGGAGTCCAGTATATCACCGGCTTTTTCAGCGGCCATGCGATATCCTGATGCGATGATTGTCGGGTGTATTTCCTGTTCAATCATTTCTTCTGCTTTTTTGAGAAGTTCACCTGCAAGTACCGCTGCAGTGGTTGTACCGTCACCGACTTCATCATCCTGGGTTTTGGCAACCTCTACAATCATTTTGGCAGCAGGATGCTCTATGTCCATTTCTCTCAGGATGGTAGCACCATCGTTTGTGATTACTACATCTCCCATAGAATCTACAAGCATCTTGTCCATTCCTTTTGGACCAAGTGTAGTCCTTACTGCGTTTGCAACTGCTTTCGCAGCCATTATGTTGTTACTCTGTGCATCTCTTCCTCGGGTCCTCTGGGTTCCCTCTCTTAAAATGAATATTGGCTGACCTGATGATTGTCCGCCATGATACATTTGACCTGCCATTTTATTTAGCCTCCTGTTATTGTTATCTCGATTTATCTTTGATTTGTCTCAAGGTGATTTTAATTGTTTGAAGTTCTATATAAAGATTGCTATTTTTGGTTAAAGGCTGTAAAATAGAAGTTATTGCTTCGTTATTTGCTGACAAGGTAACACAGAAAAAGGAAAAATCAAAAAAATATCACTTTACTATAGATTTTGGAGAACGATGTTTGAATTTGCGTTTGGTACCATCTGAAGCAAATCTTTGTGCAGGTCCTGTATGTGTTTTGTTTGCTTTTGATTCTGGTACTTTTATGGTATTTCCGTTCCTTCCCTTTACTTTAACCCATTTAATGCTTCCAGTTTTGCCCATTTTTAATCCTCTATTGTTTTTAAATCATTTTGTTATCTTGAGCTTTTAGTTTTGTTCGTGCTAAATGTCATATATGGTTAAAAACTTTGCGGGATACTCATCCTGTTGATATAATTATCTATTTATATTTGATAACTACCTGTAACAATACCAATAAAAGATTATTATCCACAGTGGGTTGATTCTATGG
>NZ_JBKGYF010000042.1:0-14683 GCF_046546175.1 Methanohalobium sp.
AAAATCATTTGACAACAAAAAACAATAAGCTATATTTTATCAACAGCTTGTTTTGTATCAAATGTTTGTAACAGGTTTACAGTTTTTTAAAAATCACATTATAAATTTATTAAATTGTAGTATTTCCATATTTAACGCTTTTTATAAATACAGTACCGTCTGAGGTATCCAATATGGTTGTTCTGCCGTGGTTCCCCCCGGTTTCTTCTGCTACTATTGGTATTTCCATATTTGACAATACCTGTTTTACTTTTTCAATATTATTTTTGCCTACATTGATGGTACCATTGTTGCCCATAGAGAACATATCAGCACCACCAACTAATTTTGCTTCTAATCTCCTTTTTGCAGCACCATATTTTGCCATTTCATCAACAAGGTATGGGATACCTAAATCCACAAATTTTGCATAGTTGCTGGTATTTCTCGCATTCTCAGATGAAGGTAGCATTGCATGAATAAGTCCACCTAATTTTCTGGTAGGGTCATATAACGTCACGCCTACACACGAGCCAAGACTCATTGTTTTCAGGTTTTCAGGGCTTTTTGCAACTGCACAATCTGCCATTTTTACTATTATCATTAATATCAGCTCGTATCTTCAAATTTTTTACTTATACCATCTTGTTAATCCTGTCAAGAAAATCATCCAGAAGTGATTTATTAAACATTGTCAGGAAACTGCCCTTTATCCTGTGTTCATCTTTGATTGTGAATTCAGTATCAAACACAATTGCGTAGTCAACTTCAATACTCATTTCGATAAGTAGATTGTCCATTATAGCAGCAACCATATCGTAATTGGTATAAGGGATTGTTATTGATGTATTGATTCCAAAAAAATCACTGATTGCACTGGAGTATGAACCTGCAAGTATCTGTCCAACTTCTCCCATCATTGACAGATTCATCTCACTCTGTAAATCAACATCATCCGTATCCATGACGATTTCTGAGATTTTTGCCGCACTTTCTTCAGGGAAAATAATAGCGATATAACCCATAAAATTTCCCCGCAACCCGACAATAGTTCCTACTACTGCTTCCTCTGGACTGCCGACTATATCCGGAACATCTTCGATTTTTTCAATCTTTAAATCTGGGACATGGATATTGACTTTTCTATTAATTAGCTTTGATAATGATGTTATAGAATTCCCCATTCCGATATTTGCAACTTCTTTAAGTGCGTCTTCCTGGAAATCAGTCAGATTAAGTATTTTTTCGTTTTCCATTTTATCTACCATTAAAATTTATGTACAAATCCTGCGTCAGAATCCAAAGATATTATTTACAACTTCATTTGATGATTTATAATTTCTCAATAAGTTTTTGAAATTTATCAGATTTTAACTTTTGGTGATAGTTTTGGAACCTTTTCGGTTTTTAAGTTCGTTTTAAGATAAAATAATTAATTAAAACTATTCTACTTTTCATAGCTGACTGCTCTCCCACGAGTGAGTCGTGGGGTTCTCTTGAACCTTGAGAGCCTCAACCTTTGACGAGGTTGAGCATTTGCTGGTTCATTGACGGTACTTGCAAACTGATAATGAGACCAGTCGTAGAGGTACCATCTCCACAGCCGTTGATTCCCGCGAGCCACACGGTATGCCTTGTTGGGTTATAGTATGATGATTTTGCCAGGATGTTTATTGCAGCATTGAGATCCCTTCCATTTCCAGACTACAATTACTGCAGTAGAATGCC
This sequence comes from Methanohalobium sp., assembly GCF_046546175.1. NCBI lineage: Archaea > Methanobacteriati > Methanobacteriota > Methanomicrobia > Methanosarcinales > Methanosarcinaceae > Methanohalobium > Methanohalobium sp. The sequence goes on from NZ_JBKGYF010000042.1 coordinate 1,708, forward strand.
CTATCTTCCAGTTTCATTTTTTTTTTAGTTCCGCAATGGGAACAAACCTGAGTAGTATTGTTCGGGTTGATTTTATCTACGATTTTACCTCTATCAGCTGCTTTATAAACATTATGTTGGATTAGTTTGTTCCAGCCTACATCCGATATTGATTTGGCTAATTTGTTATTTTTAATGAGGTTCTTTATTTTTAAGACTTCGAACACACTCAGGTCGTATCTCTCCTCCAGCAATTTGCTCAAGCAGTGCGAAAAATGGTTTCTAGCAGCAGCGACTTTTCTGTGAATCCTGTTCACTCTTTGTTTCTGCTTATTATAATTTTTAGATCTGAACTGACCTCTTTGCGAACCATCAACTCCACCCTTTCACCTGATGCTGATTATACGCTTTATAACTTTATAAATTTTACTTAATGTTAGCGATTATCTTATAAAATCTATAGTTAATCAGACATCAGCAGGGTACGATTCATCACTCTTTAAACAGAGTTTAAAGATATCCTTTAATCTTTGATTTAAGGAGCACTACTGAACGTTGGCTTTCTCTACCCCTGCACCCTGTCTATCGTAAAATATACAGTTGCTTTCTGATTGTTATCTAAACCTTTTATCCATATTTTGTAGACCAACACCAAAAACCTTTAAAACCGAGATACTATTGTAAAATACGGTGAACCCATGGAACAAGAGGAACTTATAAAACGGAACCTTCAGGAGATAGTAACAGAGGAAGAACTTGATAATCTAATTGCCACAAAGGACAAGCCAACAGCATATGTGGGGTATGAACCAAGTGGTAAAATACACATGGGACACGTCCTTACAGTAAACAAATTAATCGATTTACAGAAAGCCGGATTTGAAATCACGGTACTCCTTGCTGATGTTCATGCCTACCTTAACCAGAAGGGTAGCCTTGAAGAAGTTCGTGAACTGGCAAAACAGAACAAACAATGTTTCCTTGCACTGGGACTTGACCCTGAGAAAACCCGGTTTGTTTTCGGTTCGGATTTTCAGCTGGACCATGATTACATGTTAAATGTTCTCAAGCTGACCCAGGAAACCTCACTAAACCGTGCAAAACGGAGTATGGATGAAGTTGGACGCAAGATGGAAGACCCGAAGGTATCCCAGATGGTTTATCAGATTATGCAGGCAGTAGATATAGCCATGTTAGAAGTGGATGTAGCGGTTAGTGGTATTGACCAGAGAAAAATCCATATGCTTGCACGCGAAGAACTTCCAGATATCGGTTACAGCTCACCGACATGTATGCACACACCGATTATGCTAGGGCTGGATGGCGTAAAAATGTCCTCTTCAAAGGAAAATTACATCTCTGTTGATGATACTGAAGATGATATCAAAAGAAAAATGAAAAAAGCATACTGTCCAGCAGGAATTATTGAGGATAATCCTATACTTGAGATTTTTAAATATCATGTGTTCCCGAGGTATCATGAGGTTGTTTTGAAAAGACCTGAAAAATTCGGAGGCAATCTGGAGATATTCGGATATCAGGAACTGGAAAAACAGTTTGCATCGGGTGCAATCCATCCCATGGATTTAAAAAACGCTGCAACTGAATATATGAACGACCTTCTTAAACCGGTAAGAAAAATCCTTATGGAAGCCTGAAAACAGTTAAAATTAAATCTTTTCAATTCTATACCTAGAATGATGAATAAAAAATTGGGGAGGGGTTAAATTGGTAAAATATACATATCAGGATTCTACCGAATTACCGGTACAGAGAGACTTTATCCAGGATTTACAAACCTTTTTGGATGTGACACAGAAAGTCATACCTCTTGAAAAATCAGCAATCGAAACAAATTATGATACTGAAACCAAGATTCAATCTTTGAAAACAAGGATCCATGAGTTGGAGAGTTTTGAAAAAAGTCTCAAGGACTATGCAGAAAAACTCACAAAAGATATAGATTCAGAAGAAATTATTGAATGCAAAAACGCAGTGATTGATACCTGTTCGTCAAATTCCAAGAAATGGTCGCAATATCTGGAAGATGAAATCAAGTCACAGAAAAAACAATGTGAACAGGAAATTGAACGGATTGAATCGCAGGTTTATCCTGCACTTGACCCTCTGTTTAAAGGTGGTATATACGGTGCGCAGAAAAAATATACTGGATTTATGGATGATGAACTTCAAGGGCGATTAATCGCAAATCTGGATGGTTTGCAATATGAATCAGAGCTGAGGTTTGAACACAAATCACTTAGTGTGCGGGGAATTTATGGTGATATGTACCTGCCATACTGGTCGACATCAGGACTGATACATAGAGAAAATAAGGTAAAAAAGGCTGATGTCTCTGAATATATTTTAAGGTCGTTCAATTATGATACTGACCATCTGGATGCAGTATTTAAAGATAGAAAGCAGGAACATAGTTTCAGGCTTTTAGTAGACAATAACCTGTATCACGTATATTGTGGAGATTATGAAATAACAGAGGATAATACCCTTTTAAAATCAATAAATATGAAAGATATAGAATCACTTACTGATATGCTTATCAATTACATCCATACAAATATTAAATCCCAAAAATTGAAAAAACTGCTTTATGATGATAGGGATGCTGTCAAAAGCAATGAAATTTTCGATTGCTTGAAAATAATCGCTCAGCAATATGGGTATATTATACCCGAATGTCTTAATAGAGGGTATGTTAAAAACGAGATAACAATAAAAATCCATAAGTCGGATGGAACCAGGACAGAGAAATATATAAACAAAAATGAAGTTTTCAACCAGCTTTCAGAACTTGGAAGTGAGGGTCTTGAACTTGCAGAAATTCTCGGCATTCGTAGTCAGGATTCAGGTTCTTCACCTAATTTCTGAGATTTTGTTATTAATATTGTCCTGTAAAATGCAAGCAGGAATCCATAGACAAGAGGACCTACTATAAACCCTGTAAAACCAATAACAAATATAGGAGCTGTAAAAGAAAGTAATGTTATTACCGGATGTATTGATGCTTTGTCTTTTGCAAGCCGCGGCCTTATGAAACTGTCAGGGAATATGCTAAGTATAAATATTCCAAATAGCAACAAAACCACGGCGGTAAAATATTCTTGTATTACCAGATAATAAATAAACAATGGTCCATATATAACAGGTGCACCTACGAGGGGAAGCAGTGTCAGCAAGAATACAGCCATACCAAGAATCACAGGATATGGTATGCCAAGAAGGAAAAAACCTACTGCAGCAATGACACCTGTTATGAAACTGGTCACAAAAAATATGTTAAATAGGTTATAATATATAACATTTAATTCTTTGATAAATAAGTCTACTTTTTCCTTGTGTTTTTCGGGAATTATATCTATAAACTGGGTTCTGAGTCTACGGGCATCTATAAGGAAATAGTACGTAAACAGTAAGGTCAATACAAAACTAATCATGTATAATGGTGTGTTGGTTATAAAGGACGTGAGGAATGTTTTTGCGTAAGGAGATGACCAGTTTATGGCTGTAACCACTGGTTGCGTCAACCCGTCTGATATGTATCTGTTTGCTATAAATGAAAAGTAATCACTGGAACTTATAAAATCTAATAATTCCTTTTCCAGTGCCAGAATAGGTTCTCTGAGTTGACCAGGGGAGGCTACCAGTTTGGATATTTCCTTCACGGCCGAGCTTATAAGTAGATATATACACAATCCAAGGATAAATAACGCAGAAAGAACTGAAACTGATGAAGCAATTCTTTCACTCCTTGTTATTTTTTTAAGATGTAAATAAACCGGATATAGAACATAAGTTAAAAAGATACTGAATACTACCACCGGTACAAATTCTTTTGTTAAATATACGGCTACAATGCTTACCAGTAGTATTAGTGATACCACAAAAAAGCTGTATTTTTTATCAGAATCCATGTTTTGCTACTTTTTTATTTTTATAATAACTGTGCATAGTTAAATATATTTGGCTTTTAGAAATCCATGATTGTTATTGGCTAATATATAATTAAATTTGCAAATTTACCCTTGTATAAGATGTGAACTACCACTTGGCTCCTTAAATTAAAAATTTAAGGATTACTTTAAAGCTATGATTTAAAGTGTTTCCTGTTTCATACTTTTCCCTATGGGAACAAGTCCACAGGCTTTAGCTCTTATACCGAAGTGCAAATTTTAATTTTGGTTATCAATTACAATCATATAACTATTAGTCTTTATGTTATTTAAATTTCATTAATAGGTTAGGCGGTATTCATCCATTTGTTTCATTTCTTTGAAATGAAACTCGCATTATCTACCTTCAATCTTTATAAAAACTACATAAAATTATTACACATAATCCAACTTGCACATATGGGGCACACCGAAAACTCTATCAACCGGTAGTATAAATCCCATGCCGTTTCCTGGTTTTTCAAGGTCGACTGTGTCAATTATACTTTTGTATACTTTCTCTGATATCGATGATGGCACAAGGGTCAGCACGATTTCCTTTTCTGGTTCGACGATGAAACCCATAAAAGTCTGATCTTCATGGATACCGGTCCCACGCCCGAATATTACGGTGCCTCCTTGGGCACCTGCTTTCCTTGATGCCTGGACGACCGTATCGCCCCATCCTTTTTTTACAATTGTAACTATTAACACATTATTCTCATCATCATCCATTTGTATCAACTCCTTTGTATCGAATATAAACTCCAAGTATCATTACAAATATTATAGGTGCAAGTGCTATCATGGCAACCAGACCAAATCCATCGATTACTGGATTTCTTCCATCAATCGAAGAAGCAACGCCTACTGCCATAGACATGAGAAATGTCACTGCCATGGGTCCTGTGGCTACTCCACCTGCATCAAAGGCTATTGCTATAAAATCTTTATCTGATAGCCAAAGGAGCAGTATTGCAAGGATGTATCCTGGAATTATTATATATTGGAACGGGATTCCATAGACAAGTCTTGCCATGGCAATAGCCACAAAGACACCAACTCCTATGGACAGGGTATAAATCATTAGATTAGATTTAATAAAACCACTGGATGATTCTTCTATTTGATAACACAATACCCTGACAGCTGGTTCTGCAAATGTTGCCAGAAACCCCATTATAAATCCAAACGGCATCAGTATCCATTTATGTTCAAAATTTCCAAGAATTTCACCAATTTCTTGACCAACCGGCAAAAACCCATTGTATACACCATAAAGGAACAATACCATACCAATAGCAGTAAGCATTATCCCTCTAATTAACTTAAGTAATTCCAGTCTTGGATATTTGAGATATAGAATCTGGAAAATTGCAAAAAATATCAATAATGGAAACAATGCTTCCAATACCTCTATTATGACTGTTAGAAATCCGTGTTCTCCATAAAGCATTAGATAAACACACCCATTAACATGACAGTGATTATTGGACCTATCGATGCAAGTCCGATCAGTCCAAATCCATCTGAAAGTTCGGATTTACCACCAAGCATCGAAGCAATCCCTATACCAAGTGCAAGTATTACAGGTACTGCTAATGGTCCGGTGGTCACTCCTCCAGCATCAAAGGAAATTGCAAGAAATTCTGGTGGTGTGAAGAAGGATAGTATAATCACAAAAAGATAGCCAACCGTGAACAGGTATTTAATAGGTATTCCATAGGCAATTCTGAGCATTGATATTACTACAAAGGAACCAAGCCCCAATGCAATAGAGATGATAAGTGTGGTTCGGGACACACCTTCAGATACCATAGCAAACATGCTGCTTAAAACCCGTACATCTGGTTCGGCAATTGTAACCAGAAATGCCAGTATAAAGGTTATAACTATAATAAACAACAATGAACCATGTTTTGGTAGTTCAGAACCAATGGATTCTCCCATGGGCAGCATACCAAGTTTAACACCCATCAGGAAAAGCCCCATTCCTAGTATGACCATAACAGCACTGGATAAAAACGGCAATATCAATTCCAGGTCCGGCCCTACAAAAACAAGTATAAAGAAAAGCACGGATACGATAATTGGTAATGTGGCTTGCAATACTTCCATCATATTTTCTTTAAAGACCTGGTTCATTAACCCCCTCCCTAAAACATATGATATATTTTAGCATTATATAGTATTACATGTATAAGTATTTTGAGATTAGGATTTTTACAAATGCTATAAAAATCATCATATTTTTAAATTAAAAAAGAAATAAATCAATATTAAAAGGTGAACCGTTAATGGATATTCCACTGTTTAATGATTTTATAATTATTGTCGGTCTTTCCATAGTTGCTTTATACATATGTAACCGTTTGGGAATATCCGTAATCGTAGGGTTTCTACTTACAGGCTTAATAGTAGGTCCACATGGATTGAAACTGATTGAAAATATCCATCAGGTTGATGCATTATCTGAAATAGGAATTATATTACTACTTTTTACAATAGGTGTGGAACTATCGCTTCAGGAATTGTGGGAAGTTAGAAAAGGTGTAGCCATAGGTGGATCACTTCAGGTCCTGTCAACAATTATTGTTACCACCGGTATAGTTTATTATTTAGGAATAAGTCTTACTGAAGCAATTTTTGTAGGTTTTCTTATATCTTTGAGCAGTACAGCAATAGTCCTCAAAATTTTGCAGGGCAAAAATGAAATCAACACACCTCACGGGAAAATGTCTCTTGCTATTTTGATTTTTCAGGACGTGATAATTGTTCCAATGATGCTGGTGACACCACTTCTTTCTGGAGAGGCATTGGGTTTAGGCAGTAGTTCTTTTTTAATAATAGCAAAAGGACTGGGGATAATACTGTTCATAATCGTAAGTGCCAAATGGATAGTCCCCGGGATATTATATCAAGTAGCAAGAACTCGAAACCGAGAATTGTTTTTATTAAGTGTTATATTTATCTGTTTCTCCATTGCATGGCTTACTGCAAGTGTTGGACTTTCGCTTTCATTGGGTGCGTTCCTTGCTGGACTTATCATATCAGAATCGGAATACAGTCATCAGGCACTTAGTAAGATACTTCCATTCAGAGATATATTTCTGGGTCTATTCTTTGTATCAGTTGGTATGCTTTTGGATTATACTTTTATACTGGAACATCCGATTATATTTCTGCTAATTGTTGCTGGTGTAATAATATTAAAGTCATTGATTGCAGGTACTGTGACTTTTATAATGGGGTATCCGATACGAACATCTATCCTTGTTGGTCTGGCACTGTGTCAGGTAGGAGAATTCTCACTGATACTGTCCAAAGTGGGTCTTGACACCAATGTTATAAGTGATAGTATATACCAGATTTTCCTGTCAGTATCTATTGTTACCATGGCTGTGACCTCATTTATTGTGGATTTTTCACCAAAAGTAGTAGATTCTGTTTCAAAATTACCGCTCCCCCATAAATTAAAATATGGTTATCAGCATGCAAGTGATGAATCTGAACCAGAAAACCGTGTGCAGGAAAATTTGAACGACCATCTAATAATAGTAGGTTATGGTTTTAACGGCAGGACAATAGCAAAAGCTGCTAAAGTTGCAGGTATCCCTTATGTAGTCATTGAAACTAATCCTGATACAGTAAAATCTGAAAAGTCTAAAGGCGAACCTATTATCTATGGCGATGCAACCCATGAATTAGTCCTTGAAAAGGTTAATATAAAAAATTCAAGGATTATGATACTGGGAATATCAGACTTCCTTGCAACCAGACAAGTTATAGATATAGCTAAAAGGCTAAACCCAAAATTGTATATTATCACAAGAACTCATTATCTGAAGAATATAGATTTATTGTATGAATCAGGTGCTGATGAGGTTATTTCCCAGGAATTTGAAACCTCTATCGAAATATTTGTTCGCCTTCTGAAAAAATATCTTGTACCACAGGATAGTATTGACAGGTTTATAACTGAAGTACGTTCTGATGGTTATGACATGGTCAGGAATCTTCCAAAGTATACTCATGGACACTCGGATTTAAAAATGAACCTTACTGATATTGATATAAGCACATTCAAATTAAATAAAAGGTCACCATCAGCAAATAAATGTCTTGCTGAGCTTGAACTGAGAAAGAAATACGGTGTTACGGTACTGGCAATTGAAAGGGATTCAGAAACCATAACCAATCCACATGGTGATACTAAACTATTTCCTGGAGACATTGTTATTGTTATTGGAAAACCGGAACATCTTGCTGAAGCTCAGAAATTTTTCTTTGAAAAAGCTAAAGGAAACAAGTTTTTCTGGCAGTATCCATATTAACGTTACTTGTTAACCCTGTCGAATTCCCTTTATACTTCTAAAGGTGGTTCTTCATCCAATTTCATAAATGTCCGCTACTAACCGCTAAAGCGGTTAGATTGTCCTTCCATCTCTTAACTTCGACTAACGGAAGCTAAGGGAGGACATTAGGAAGGTTGACTGCTCCCCTGTGTACCATCATGTTCTTCGAAGCATTGTAATCGGCGTTCCTTTCTGGATAATTTCTTGAGGTGCTTCTTGGCTGACCATATGTCTTTAGATTGTAATCTTGATTTTGAATTGGTATGTCGCTCTCGCATCTCATCAACTTTTGTGCCTTTGTAAATTTCATTATCATATGTGGTTGCTATATTAACTACATCAAGGACTACACCCATGACATCTTCGTAGCATTTGACATCATCTCCAGATATTTCCATAATCAGCAGCAAGTAAATGGATAGAATAGGTTATTATGGTAGACTACTGCCCTACATGTCCCTTCCAAATAACACTATGTTAAACGAATGCTGCTGGAAAATGGTTATGCAAGAGTATACGATGAAGCTGAAATTGTATACATGGAAAAATTTCAAGATCTAGAACAGGAAGCTATTACAAATAATGAAGGATCTATGGAAAAGATGATTTATCTATCAGTTGAATTTATAATCCATATATAGTGTTAAAATTTTCAACGGCTTTATAGTATTTAACGCTAGAAAAATAACAGCATCATTTTTTATATATATTTATAGTACATAGTAAGGGATTATAAAGCAGATGTAGAGAACGAGGGTATAACTCTACACCTGTCTAAAGTAGTGGTCGAGCGTTTTTAATGGTTGAGTGGGGTTCAACCAGCGGGGATTTGTGTGGTTTGAAGTAGTCAAAGTGGTCTTATCTGCCCAATCTGTGTGATGTAGGGCTAATCACGGGCTGGGTAGTTTCACATCATTAAACATGTTAACAGATTTCTACATATCCACACTCTATAATTCATAATGTTCACATATTATAAAGGTGTTCTGATACTTTACTTAAAATTGACAGTTTTAAAATAGCTTATATGAAAAAAGTTCAAACTATTCTCATACTACAGAACTTTCGGCCTTCATCCAGAATTGATTGTACATAGTCAACATCTTGTCAATAGGGAACCTCATTAGGCTACGCAGTTGCACTATATGTTATTATGACCAGTTCGACATCATCAGAGGAATCACCGGTCATCTGTGAATATTTAGCTGCATTTATGGTCGTGAGTACCCCGGTATACATCCGGTTCAACCTCCAGTCGTTTACTTCATGGTAAAGCTCAAATACACTTTTTTCCAGGAAGAAAATATCACTTCTGTTGAGGTCTGAAACCACCACCTTGTATTTGGGTATCCAATGCAGGTTGTCCTCATTTTTGCCTCTTGAATCTTAGATCCCTACAGTTCTGACCTTCTTTACGAACCATCTACTCCACCATTTCACTTGATACTGAATATGCGTCCTGAAACTATCTAAAATTTATCTAATGTTAGCGATTATTCTGTTTATCCGGGGTTAATCAGACATCAGCGGGATGCGATTCATCCCCTTTAAATCTCTGATTTTAAGAGCCTGAGTAAACTCATGGGCTTTATCTACCCCTACGCCCCGCTTTTCGTAAATTAAAACGTTACCATTCTTAAAAATTAGTTCCTTATAATATATACATGAATCCAGTTTACAATTAAAAATAATTATAAAAAATAATTTTATAAAAACATACTCAAGATTGTTACTTATTGTCACGTTATTTTTATGTAGTTTGGTGTATATACATCTCTTAAAGAGGTTTTAAAAGTGAAAACTCCCCCAAAAACTTCTGCTCTTAATCAAATATTAGAAAAATCAAGAACATGTCCCAAATGTAATATAAAGGGAAATATTCACATTGGAAACATTGAAACTGGTGAAAGTACAGATTTCTGCATGTTTTGTGGACGAAACGAACATACAGAAATTGCAATTGATAAACACAAGGAATATCTGGTAAAATATGCAGAACATTTTTTGTGGAATGGGATGTTAGAAGAATCACTAGAATTGCTTTACCAATTAAATGATGATAACACAGAAAAACTTGATAAGATAAGTAAAAATCTTGATGAAAGTAATATCTTGGATTTCATTGACAATATACTTAACAATAAAAAATATACTATACCCGAGTTTGATGAAAATGGTCATTTGATGTATGAGAAAAAATGTTATGGAGGGTATGGCATAATACATTTTACAAACGATATTAAATCATCAGTGGATCCAACAAACCCTGATAACTTTTGTTTAGATGGTAAATTTTGCGTCAGGGATAATGATAAAAGTAGAACCATGAGAAATGATGAGAATGTTTCAACTTATCATTTGTTTGGGAATCATATTTCAGGGACAACCAGCCTTATACAATTGATAGATAATACAATTGTACACAGTATACCTCTCTCAACTGATAATGATTATAACGAAATTATGCATCAAGAAATGGAAAAAATGCAAGAAAAAGGCGTGAAAGCAATTTCTTTTGTGAAATCAAAAAATGATATTATTGAAGTTTAATATGACACATTTTTTGATTTTGAATGAAGATAAGTTTTTAGTTTTATATAACCTAAAATATATTAATTATAATTTTTTTGAAAAATTAACCTATCCTTTTGTTAATTTATAAAAGAAAAAAGGCTGTCTGAGGGAAAGAGAGATGAACGACTAGCCTTAGATTATTTCAGGTTCACAGTCCGGTCGATATCCTCGAACTGTTCGTAGTATTTGACACGCTGGATAAGTTCCTCGAAATATTCGTCCATTTCAATCACCAATCATCCCTATAAATCTAAAATATAAAAGGAAGAACCAAGCGGTGTGAAAGTAATCAAACTGAGTATAATATTGCTAAACGTTGCTGTTTACCTGTATTTTGTCGATGAGGAGAATCTGAAACAAAAAGTTTAAAATTTATACCGCAGTATTTTATTTCCAGTTCAAATTGATTCAATACCAGGCCCAAGAGCTATCCAACCCGCTTCCATTTCTGACAGATAGGTAGCACCTGGTAGGAAAACTGACTACTTTCCCACGACTGAAGAGCCTGTCCGACAATTCAACACTAATAATTTATTTTTTATTATACAAATTACTTTAGGTGAAAACAAATTTATTTATTAATCGGGTTTATCCAATTATTCAAAAACTAGACATGGTTAATATCATCAGGGATAAGAGAAACAACCTAGAATTATCATACTGGTTACCTGGTAGGTTTTCGGTAGGATAGATTAATAGTAATCAGTAATTGCCGGACAGGCTGTTTAGCCGGTAGTTCACACAATTCTTTACCGGCATTATAGAGTCCTCCTGTGAGGACACCAAATAATATATCATCCCACGCCATTTTACTTACTTCTTGTTATTTTTAGGATTCTGCACAACTCCTCCTAGATGTTGTAACATTTTCCTTAGGTGAACTACCACTTGGCTAAAGACCAACTAGCTTCCTGTTTCATACTTTTCCCTTATGGGAACAAGTCCACAGGCTCTACCCCTCGTACCGAAGGTGTAAAATTGTAATCTTGGTTATCAATTACAATCATACAGACATTGGTCTTTATAATATTTAAACCTAATTAATAGATTAGACGGTATTCATCCCTTTGTTTCATTTCAAAGAAATGAAACTCGCATTAAATCTACGATTTGATTCAATGCTGAAGACATAAGGGTTTTCTACCTTCCATTGTTATAAAGTATCTATTTACCTTGTTTATAAAATGTATAAAAAATGTGTAGTTAGTGTTTTCCACGTATTCATTAGAGAAATCAACTTATATTATTAATAAACAAATCATTATTGAGAACAATAAAATCATTTACAATCAGTGTGGGAGAGAGAACTTTGGATTTTCATCATAACAGAAGAACTTACATAATTTATACAATCATTATAGCTGTTGTTCTATTTGTGATTTATACTATATACCAGAATCCAGAAAGTCCAATTAAACTGATATACCGTGCGTCTGGAATTTTTGGTTATTTGCTTGTTTTCTCAGCAATAGTATCTTCTGAATATATGACACAAATAAAAAAGTTATTTGGACAAACTTTTCTAAAATTTCATCACAACATTATTAAACTTGCATTTATACTGATGGTTCTTCATCCGGTATCCTTTGCGCTTGATATTCAAAATTTACAGGTATTTTTACCAGTATTTTACCCTCCAGTAACATTTCTTGAACTTGCAGGAAGACCTGCGCTTTATATATTTGTCATTGTGATAATTACTGCTGTTTATCGAAAAAAGATAATCAAAAACTGGAAAAAGATACACCTTTTCAATTATCTGGCGTTTTTTATGGTATCGATACATGCACTGTTGATTGGTACAGATTTTTCATCAACAGGTATGAAGATATTATCATTTTCAATGATGGCAACAGTAACCGGTATTTTTGTTCATAAACGGTTGAAAAAGAGTAAATTAAGAAGATGATATCAAATATGCGGCTGCCGGGATTCGAACCCGGGTTAGAGGCTTGGGAAGCCTCTGTCATAACCACTAGACCACAGCCGCTCATTTTGGAATTGTTAAAAGTTATGAAGTCCTTCAATAATTTAACAGGATTGATATTTAAAAGTATTCCCGGATTTATATAAGCAAAGCGTAAAACCCCGATGTATTTAGCATCGGGGATGTAAGCG
>NZ_JBKGYF010000043.1:0-14443 GCF_046546175.1 Methanohalobium sp.
AGTATACGAAGGTGCCAGAAAGAAACTGGAAGACCTCGGTCTGGTCTTCTAATCTGTAAAGCCAGTGGTACCTCCACTGGTTATTCCTTTACAAAACTTAACCAAATATTGCATAACTGATTTTTTTAGGTCTCTGACCATAGGTAATATGTGTAGAAAACACAATATTACGTTTATTCTGGTAATTATACTTATCCTGAAATCATAAGTTATCCTTTTTGACACTAACGATTAATCATAATTTTCCAAAATACTTTTTTTGACCACATGCTGCATATTACAGATATCTATATGGTTTTACTGAGAACTAAAAATAATTGCTGAGACCAAAGGTTTAAAAAATAATGAACAAATAACTAATATAGTAAACTCCGTTAGATAAGCAGGTTGTTTGCATTCTTTTTAATGTTTAAACCGTATATTTGAGGGGGAGGCTTAATCCGATGGATAAAAACATTAATGTAAAATCTATCAAACTTAAAGTTGCTGAAGCTAACCAAAACGATGTGGGAAAAGGTGTAGTTCGCATCGATAAAGCTACCAGAGAAAAAATAGGCGTTAAAGAATATGATATAGTAGAAATTAAAGGGAGACGTACTACTTCTGCAATAGTTAGACGTGAATTTCCAGCAGACAGCGGACTGGATATAGTCCGAATGGACGGACTTATACGTACAAACTCTAAAACCAGCATAAGCGACCATGTGATTGTAAAAAAAGCTGAATGGAAAGAAGCAAAACATGTAACATTGGCACCTGTTTCAAAAGGTGTCAGGATTCAGGCACCTGCCGAAATCTTACGCTCAATTTTTAAAAACCGTACTATTTCAAAAGGAGATTTTATATCAACCTCAAACGTGCGTAAACCAAAAAATTCACTTGACAAAGGTATGATGTATGAAGATTTTTTCCAGGACGTTTTTTCTTCATCTTTCCGTCTTGGAGAAGTTAAAATCCAGATTGTTTCTACATCACCTCCCGGAATTGTCAAAATTACTGAATCTACTGAAATCGAATTACTTCCAGAATCAGTGGAAATTCTTCCAGAAAAGGATATACCAAGCGTTATGTATGAAGACCTGGGTGGTATTAAACCAGCCATTGTAAAAATCAGAGAAATGATTGAACTTCCTCTGAAGCACCCTGAACTGTTTGACAGCCTGGGAATTGAAGCTCCAAAAGGTGTATTATTACATGGGCCACCTGGCACTGGTAAAACACTGCTTGCAAGAGCCGTTGCCAACGAATCGGATGCCTATTTCATATCCATCAACGGTCCAGAAATCATGTCCAAATTCTATGGGGAATCAGAACAGCGTATACGTGAAGTATTCGATGAAGCTGAGAAAAATACTCCAGCTATAATATTTCTCGATGAACTGGACTCCATCGCTCCAAAAAGAGCAGAAGTAACCGGAGAAGTTGAGCGTAGAGTCGTTGCTCAGTTCTTGTCATTGATGGACGGATTAAAAGAACGCAAAAATGTGATTGTGATAGGAGCCACCAACAGGGTAGATGCCCTTGATATAGCTCTGAGAAGACCCGGCAGATTTGACAGAGAAATCGAGCTTCGCGTCCCTGACACTGAAGGTAGACTGGAAATCCTTCAAATACACACAAGAGGGATGCCGCTTGGAGTAGACGTCGACCTTGAGGAGCTGGCAGAAATAACATATGGATTTGTTGGTGCTGATATATCATCTCTCTGCCGTGAAGCCGCAATGGGTGTACTTAAAAGAATACTACCTGAAATTGATTTAGATGAATCTGTTATTCCAAAAGAAGTACTTGAACAGATACAGGTTACAAAGGTGGATTTTGACAATGCTCTAAAAGATGTACGCCCTTCTGCCATGCGTGAGATTATGATTGAAATCCCGAATGTTACATGGGAAGATGTTGGTGGACTTGGAGAGGTTAAAGAGTTACTTAAGGAAGCTGTAGAATGGCCACTTAAAAATGCAGAATCCTTCAGACGAATAGGTGTAGAGGCGCCCAAGGGAGTTATGCTTTATGGACCGCCTGGTACTGGAAAAACCATGCTTGCCAAAGCTGTAGCCAATGAATCCGGTGCGAATTTTATCGCTGCTAAGGGTAGTGATTTACTATCCAAATGGTACGGTGAATCTGAAAAACGTATAGCAGAAGTTTTTTCGCGGGCAAGACAGGTAGCACCTGCTGTCATCTTCCTTGATGAACTGGATGCCATCGCACCTGTAAGAGGATCTGCAGTTGGTGAACCACAAGTTACTGAACGCGTCGTTAATCAACTCCTTTCAGAACTGGACGGACTTGAAGAATTAAGAGGAGTTGTGGTTATAGGTGCCACCAACCGTCCGGACATTGTAGACCCTGCACTCCTTCGACCGGGTAGGTTCGATGAACTTATAACTGTGCCTGTACCTGATAAAGGCGCACGCCAGAAAATATTTGAAGTGCACACCAAAGATATGGAACTGGCAGAAGATGTCAGCACCGAGGAACTGGTTGCACAAACTGAAGAATACACAGGAGCAGATATTGCAGCAATCTGTAAAAAGGCAGGAAGGTTCGCTTTAAGAGAAAACATAATGGCAGATGAGGTTAAACAAAAACATTTCTTGAAAGCCATCGAGGATATAGGACCATCTGTTACACCTGAGGTCATAAAATATTATGAGCATTTAAAAGGTAAACTCAGAACCAAAAAAGCAGAAGAAATTGAAAATGTCTATGTATGAATGGTTATACACCATTATATAGAACTTTTTTACTTTTTTAATAAACAGTGAAAAACAAAACCAATTACTTAAATATTAATATTACTAACAGTAATTTATATGACATTTCCCACAGCTGAAAACCTCAAAAGAAAAAGAAATGAGCTTGGATTTACCCAGAATGAATTAGCGAAACTGGCAGGTGTGAGCCAGCCGTTGATTGCACGTATAGAAGCAGAAGATGTTGACCCGCGGCTGTCCACGGTCAAAAAAATCCATGATGCCTTCCAGGAAGCAGAAAACAAAAACTTGCTGGTTAAAAATATAATGCATCATAATGTTGTGTATATCTCACCTGATAAAACAATAAACGATGCCATCAGAATCATGGAAAAACATGGATATTCACAGATTCCTGTTTTTGAAAACGGATCATCTGTTGGAAGTATTTCAGATGATTTGATTTTAAAAGTGATAACTGATTACAAAATGAATAGTATAGCTGATATGAAAATCCGCGATATTATGGGAATCTCATATCCTGTAGTATCTCCTGAAACCCTTATCAATGTTGTTTTTAACATACTTGAACAATATCCGGCTGTTCTGGTAATGGATGCAGGAAGTTTTACAGGTATAATAACAAAACATGATTTGATGAAGTTATTACATGGTTAATTTTTTTATCCCTGCCAACAAATTTGGCTAAAATTATATATCAGATATATCCATTATAGAGCCAATACATAACAGAAATTTAAAAAGGAGTATTATATGAATCTTGAAGACAAGTTAATAATGATGCCTGGTCCTGTACCAGTTGCACCAAGAATATTAAGGTCTATGTCAAAACCAATGATAAACCACAGGGGTGATGAATTCGCAAAAATCTGCGATGACTGCTGTGGCATTTTAAAAGATATTTTCAATACACAAAATGATATTTCTGTTATAAGTGGTTCCGGCAGTGCAGGAATGGAAGCTGCTGTCGGATGTACAACCAATAATGATGACAAGATAATTACAATTGAAAACGGTAAATTCGGTGAGAGATTCAAATTAATCGCAGGTAGATATGGAAAAGCATTACCTGTGGAATCTGAATGGGGAGAACCTGTAGATCTGGACAAAGTGGAAAAATATCTTGCAGAGGGAGCAAAATCTGTTGCAATGGTCCACAATGAAACCTCTGCAGGCATACTGAATCCGGCGAAGGAAGTCGGCAAACTCGCCAAAAAATATGATGCATTGTTTATCATGGATGGTATCACATCCATCGGAGGAGATGAGGTCAAGGTTGATGATTGGGGTGTCGACATTGCAATAGCTGGATCTCAGAAATGTATAGGAGCTCCTCCAGGAATTTCCATGGTTTCTGTAAGCGAAAAGGCATATGAATCGATGGAAAATGTAGATAATAAACCATATTATCTTGACCTTGAAGCGTACAAGGAAAGCCTTGACAAGGATAAAACTCAGACCCCTTACACACCCGCTATACCATTGTTTTATGGGTTACAGGAAGCACTCCATATTATAGATGAAGAAGGTATGGACTCAAGGATCAACCGTCACAGGACATATTCCAGAGCGATCCGTGAAGCCATGGATGCAATGGGACTGGAAATGTTCCCCACACTGGACGGTAATACCCATTATTCAAATACTGTTTCCGCCATGAAAGCACCGGAAAGTGTTAGTGGAGAAGATGTTAAAAAGGATATGCTTGAGAAAGGAATTGTTATTGTCGGCGGACAGGCTCGATTAAAGGATAAAATATTTAGAATCGGGAATATGGGCAATCTGACACCAAGAGATATCCTGATTACAATACAGGAAATTGAAACCGTACTCCACAAACGCGGTATATTGTCAGAAATCGGTGCAGGTATCGATGCCGCCAATGATGTCCTGGACACATTATAATTAATGAGATAACATGGCAACTATAGGAATTGTAGATACAACCTTTGCACGTTTTGATATGGGTAGTGTAGTTCTTGACGAACTGAAAAAAAATGCGTCAGCAAAAACCATAAGAACTACTGTGCCCGGTATCAAAGACCTCCCTGTCGCATCAAAAAAGCTTCTGGAAGATCAAGGATGCGACATCGTTATAGCTCTTGGTATGCCTGGTTCTGCTGAAAATGATAAAGTGTGTGCCAACCAGGCATCTCTGGGCCTGATTCAGGCACAACTCATGACAAATAAACATATAATAGAAGTATTTGTTCACGAGAATGAAGCCGCGAGTGAAAAAGAGCTGGCTCGACTCATGGAAAAACGTGCACGTGAACATGCATTAAACGTTATCAAATTGTTATTTAAACCCAAAGAACTTATAAAAGAAGCAGGCACAGGGCAACGACAGGGATTTGAGGATGTCGGACCCCTTCGTATGAAATAAGATAAAAATGGAGATTATATATGAGTATCAATCTGGGATTTGTTATTGCTGAATTCAACAGAGATCTTACCTACCAGATGGAACTGCTGGGGAAAGAACACGCCGAATTTCTGGGTGCAGAAGTTAAAGATAAAATCCTTGTACCCGGGGTTTACGATATGCCCCTTGCAATTAAAAAATTCTGTGAACAGGACGATATCGATGCTGTAGTTACAATCGGTGCTGTTATTGAAGGTTCCACCGAGCATGATGAAATTGTTGTACAGCATGCATCAAGAAAGATAACCGATCTGTCACTGGAATACAATAAACCGGTAACTCTCGGTATTGCAGGCCCTGGTATGACCCGCATGGAAGCACATGAGAGAATCGATTATGCCAAAAGGGCTGTAGAAGCTGCGGTAAAACTTGTACAGCGTCTATGAAATAATTAAAGTTAAATATAAGACTGCGTTTTAGAGGTTTTGATGGCATCTTCAAGGGTCGAACGTGTAAAAGAATCCGAAACGATTAGAATAGCAAATCTTGCAAATCAGTTGCGAAAAAAGAACATCGATGTTATAAGTTTTAGTCTGGGTGAACCTGATTTTGATACACCCAGATATATATGTGATGCTGCCGCAAACGCCATGTATAATGGAGAAACCCATTATGCACCGTCTGCAGGCATTCCTCAATTAAAATCTGCTGTTGCTGAAAAACTGCAAAATGAAAACAAACTGGATGTTGATGATTCCAACGTTTTAATTACACCAGGTGCAAAGCAGGCTATATTTGAAATTATGATGTCCGTTCTTGACCAGGATGATGAAGCTATCCTGTTTGACCCTGCATGGGTTTCCTATGAACCATGTATTAAGATGGCGGGAGCTAATCCTGTATGGGCTCCAACTGATTCTGAAAATGATTTTACACCTTATGATATTTCAGAGTATATAACTGAGAAAACCAAAATGATTGTTGTAAACAGTCCATGCAATCCTACAGGAAGTGTGTATGAAAGAAATGTTCTAAACAATATCGCAGACCTTGCAATCGACCACGACCTTTTTGTACTCTCTGATGAAATCTATGAAAAAATCATCTATGATAAGGAACATGTCAGTATCGGCTCGTTGGATGGTATGAATGAGCGCACCATAACGGTTAACGGATTTTCAAAAGCTTATGCCATGACAGGCTGGAGACTGGGATTTGTCTGTGCAAATCCTGATATATACAAAGGATTACTCAAAATTCAATCACATTCAGTAAGCAGTGCAACTACCTTTGTACAGCATGGTGGATATGCTGCCCTGAATGGACCTCAGGAACCTGTTAGTGAAATGGTGGATGAATTCAGAGCAAGAAGAGATATGCTGGTTGATGGACTGAATTCCATAGGGTTTAAAAGCAACCTACCACAAGGTGCATTCTATGCATTTGCTGATGTCAGTG
Organism: Methanohalobium sp.; assembly: GCF_046546175.1. Taxonomy (NCBI): domain Archaea; kingdom Methanobacteriati; phylum Methanobacteriota; class Methanomicrobia; order Methanosarcinales; family Methanosarcinaceae; genus Methanohalobium; species Methanohalobium sp. The sequence goes on from NZ_JBKGYF010000043.1 coordinate 6,544, forward strand.
AATACGGAACCGGTGATGAAGTAGCTGAAAAGTTATTAAAAGATGCTCATGTTGCAGTAACACCGGGTTCAGCGTTCGGACCAAGTGGTAAAAACTTTATAAGAATATCCTATGCAACATCACAGGACAGAATTCTGGAAGGTCTTGAGCGCATAAAATCAGTACTTGAATGATTAACTATAACGGTCAAGGATTTTATCAATAATTTTACCGCTACTGCACAATGGGCAATTGCTTGATTTATTAATGCGAACTACTTTCGCATTAATTCCCAGTTCTCTCAGTTTTTTCTCGATTTCCTCTGTATTGAATTTCTGGTCATGCCCAATTGCAATTATATCCGGTTTAATGTCCGTTATTGGCTCATATATATCGATTTTACTACCAGGTATTGCCTTATCCACCATTTCCAGTGAATCCACCATGGTAACACGCTGGTCTTCAGGGATAACAGGTTTTGGTTTATGTTGTATCATCGATTCCCTTGCAACAATCACATACAGTTCATCACCCAGTTTACGGGCTTCAGTCAGATAAAGCAGATGTCCCGGATGAAGAAGGTCAAATGTACCAGTTGCTAATACCCTTGTCAAAAAAATCACCTTTACTGTGTAGCAGGGGAGGGGGTCTTCTGCGTTTATGATAATAAAAAGCATCCAAGTATTAATAATTTTATGGATTAACGAAAAAGAACACCAAAAAATATTACACATTCGATTAAAAATCTAATTTATCATGGATAACGGATCGAAAAAGGATTTTGAAAATGAATTCAAAGAATTGGTTAAATACACTATACCCGGATACATTACAGGACTTATACTTGGAAGTTTAATGGATCATTACGGTTACCAGCAAAGTCCTATAGGTCAATGGGCAGTTCGCACTTTATCCGGCGAAGGTGAGAGCATTTTCGAAGGAATTTATTCGATAAAACAAAGGTTAAAAGGGGCTATGGGGTCCATGTCGGAAGCCTACGGATGGGGAAAACTCTCAGGGATGGCAGTTCCCTGGGTCATTGACCTATCAAGTCATCTTGCAGGTGTAAATATATATGGTATAGAAGGTTTTTATATACCCTATTTTTATGCACTCAGCGACCAGATAGGAGCCAATATTTCAGGACTGTATTATCTGAAGAAGTCGGAGAACTCCTGGTCAAAAGGTGCTCATAAATACATTCATCACCCTGTAATGCTGTCAAGCCTGTTGGTTATAATTATTGTTCCGGTGGGTCTTCTGTCAGCACGTATTATAGGGTTCAGCCCCACTACACAAACGTATACTGCTCTTGAAACCATTGCTGCAAATCTTTGCTGGGTACCACCTGTAGTTGGATGGCTCTGGGTGAACTACCGCTGAGCTAAAGACTCAGCGGCTTCGGAAGAAGTTTACCATGAAAGCCTTACTCTTTAAATCAAAGATTTAAAGATATTTATAAATTTTCAATTTACAAAGTTCTATCCGGGGAGTTCACATCCCCACTATCGGTTATCCCTGAAAGGGATTCACCGATTACCTTTCTCAAGATGTTCAATGCACCGTTGAAATCGGCATTGATCAGTCTACCTGTTGACGACTGGAAGATAACTCTCTTAAATCTTCTACCAAGATATCTCTTGTGTTTTCTGATTGGTTCCAATGCCAGTACATCAACCTTGCTGGTATAAGCTTCATCTACTTCGTGATACTTTATACCGTGGTATTCGCACTTAGAGGCTAATTTCTGTTTAAATCTAGCAAACGGTATCGTCTGGAAGTTCTGGGTGTTTTCTTTGCCGATATTCTGCTTCTGTTTGATTTCTTTCAGTTCTCCGGTTATGATATTACCGATTCTATTTTCCAGACAGTGTTTAACGATGTGATTAACACACTGGTTCATGTAATCATTTATCTTCCAGAACCTTTTATTAGAGAATCTATCCATTTTGATTCCATTATCAACATTATCGAATTGTCAGACAGGCTGTAAAGACATCGTGGTTTTCTTCATCTTTATAAAACATAATTATAAAACATGATGAATTATATATTTGACTTACTTAAAATACACAAGTTTTAATTGGTTTGACTTTGTTTTTATAAGTAATTCTATATAATTAATCTTATCGAATTATTATAACATACAGATTTTAAATTATCATATTAACACAGAGGTAGCTTCATGGTTGAAAAATCAATTGAAGAAATTAACAGTAAAATCAATGATGGTAGCGTTAATGTTGTTACTGCTGAAGAAATGGTGGATATAGTTTCAGAACTTGGTACAGAAAATGCTGCAAAGGAAGTGGATGTTGTCACTACCGGTACTTTTGGAGCTATGTGTTCATCCGGAGCATTCCTGAATTTTGGTCATGCAGAACCCCCTATTAAATTCCAGAAAATCTGGTTGAATGATGTTGAAGCATATGCAGGATTAGCTGCAGTTGACGCATATATTGGTGCCACCCAACTATCAGAAACTGCTGGTATGGAATATGGAGGGGCTCATGTCATTGAAGACCTGGTTCGTGGAAAAACCATTGATGTACATGCAAAATCCTATGGTACTGATTGCTATCCTTTGAAGGTACTTGATACCACCCTCAATATCAATGATTTAAACCAGACAACCATGGTTAACCCCCGTAACGGGTTCCAGAAATACAATGTCGCAACCAACAGTACAGGCCGTACACTACATACATATATGAGTACACTTCTTCCAAACCATGGTAACATTACCTATTCAGGTTCAGGTGTCCTTTCGCCCTTATCCAATGACCCGAATTATGAAACCATCGGTACAGGCACACGAATATTTATAGGCGGTGCTCAGGGATATGTTGTAGGAGAAGGTTCCCAGCACAATCCAGAAGTAAATTTTGGCACCCTTATGGTGCAGGGTAATCTTAAAGATATGAATCCCGATTATATACGTGGTGCAAGCTTTTACGGTTACGGTACTTCGCTGTATATGGGAATTGGAATACCTATACCGATATTAAATGAAAGGATGGCAGAATATACAGCTGTCAGTGATGAAGACATTGTTACAAATATACTGGATTATGGTATACAGAGCAGAGACCGTCCCAAGTTAAGAGAAGTTACCTATGCAGAATTAAAATCCGGGTCAGTGGAATTAAACGGCAGAGAAGTCACAACATCACCATTATCCAGCTTTAAAACTGCAAGACAGATTGCTGAAGAATGTAAAGACTGGATTAAAAATGGTGAGTTTTTTGTTAACGACCCCGTTTACAGACTCCCCAATAAGGGTATTTTCAAGCCAATGAAACAGACAAAGAAAAAACCACTAGTTGGAGAGATTATGGCAACAGATGTTGTTACAATCCAGCAGGATAATTCTTTCCATGAAGCTGCGAAGAAAATCATGGAAAGTACTTTCGACCATTTACCTGTGGTATCAGAAGATTCGAAACTTGTTGGTATTGTTACTGCTTGGGATATATCAAAGGCAGTTGCAGAAGATAAATTCAATATTGTCAAAGATTTCATGACAAAAGAAGCGATTACGGCTACAACTAATGAACCTATAGATATTGCTGCACATCGTATCGATCAAAAAGAAGTATCCGCTTTACCAGTAGTAGATGATGAAAACCATGTTGTGGGTATCATTACAAGCAATGATATAAGCAAATTACTTGCAAGTGAGTAAATAAGGGATGTTATATGATAATCAAAATCAGTGTATCAACCGACAGAATCGACAAACCTATTATTGCAGAATCCATTCTTGAAACTGGAACACTGCTGAACATATCTCAGGCACATTTTGATTCAATCCACGGAGAAATCATAGCCGATGTCCCAAAAAATGATTTTGAAAAATTCAGCGAGTCATTGATATCCAAAGGTGCAAAAGTTGTACAACTCGACATGCCTGTAAACAGGGATGATGATGAATGCGTGAATTGCGGTGCCTGTGTATCCATCTGCCCCATGAAAGTCTTCAAAATTGGAGAAGACTGGAGCGTGAATATGGAATCCGAGAACTGTATCCAGTGCGGTACATGTATAAAAACCTGTCCTCATGGTGCTTTGAGTATCCAGAACTTTATGGAATAAAATGTCATACAGAGAAAAGTTTCAGTTGAAAGAGACAATTGTAACTATTGTAGCGGATAACTCCTCAAGTATTGAAATCGCCAAGGATGCAATTAAACTCCACCGTTCCAGACTTGAGCGCTACATCCAGTATGACCCTTATTTCAATACAACCCTTGAACCCTATGAATACACTGAAAATACTCCTGAAATCGTTCAAAGGCTTATCAGGGCTGGTAATACAGTGGGAATTGGGCCCATGAGTGCAGTTGCCGGAACCATTGCATCCCTTGCTGTTGAAGCCATGGTTGAAGCAGGTGAGACCTATGCGATTGTAGACAATGGGGGGGATATTGCACATATCAATGATAGACCGGTAAATGTGGGTATATATGCAGGAACATCCGCTTTTGAAAATCTTGCTTTCAAAATCAACACAAGGAAAACGATAACTGGTATCTGTACTTCATCCGGTACTATTGGTCCATCCATTAGTTTTGGTATGGCTGATGCAGCTATTGTGTTTTCAGATGATGTATCGCTTGCAGATTCTGCTGCCACTGCACTTGGTAACGCTGTTGATGGTACAGGAAGAGAGTTCGTTGAAAAGTCATTTGATGTGATCAAATATATACCCAATATAAAGGGTGCCGTGGTGATTCAGGGAGAAAATATGGGTGTCTGGGGTGAGATACCAGAAATAGTGCGTGCCAGTGTAGACTATGATTATATTACAAAAGGCTGATATCTATCTATATTCATTTAATGCCGATAACAAGGGGTTTAAAAATGTTTTTGTTAACAGGTCCATATCCTGCACTATTTTTTTTATTTTTTGTTTTATCAATCTGAAATCTAAATTTTTGATTTAATTTCCTGTCCGGATTACAAAAGATTAATAACTATCACAAACAAAATAATAGTTGAGGTGGCTTATAATGTCAAAATACTACAAAAGGCACTATGAACGCAAAGGGTCAAAAAAAGAGGAAGAGTTGGAAGAAAAACTGATTAACAAAAACCTTGAAACCTTTGAAAAAGGTGAAGAGGAAGAGGTTGGTGAGCCACTGGATGAGTACGAGTATGAATACGAATATGAACAGGAAAAATGATATTACAGTTAATGTTAAAATCGTTCCCGAAGATGATTCAGAATACCCTGTAAATATTGAAAATGGTGCGACTTATGAAGATTTACTTAAAACACTTGACATAAATGAAGAGTCAGTTATTGTTTTAAAAAACGGACAAGCCACTCCACTTGATGGAGTGGTCGAATCCGGTAACATTCAAGTTTTAAAAATAACATCAGGCGGATGATCAGCATACCAAAAAGAAGATAAATTACATCTTCGAACACATACTTTTCAACTTATTGGTTGCTGACAATGCTTCCTGATTCTTTTTTAATATTTTTTGTTCATATTGTTTAATAACACCTTCAAGAGGAGTATTCAGTTCATAAATTTTGGTTGGTCTCCCCTTACCTGCTGTCTTTTTATTATAGATATTTATCCAGTTGTTATCACGCATTGTTCGCATGGCAACACTTACCTCGGGTTGTCTCAGACCTGTACACATTTCTATTTCCTGCGAAGATGCCCGTTTGACATTGGACAGATATGTAAGTGCAGTTGCAACATTGCGTGACATTCCAAGACTTTTCAGTGTGTCTATAAATTTATAGTCGTTTTCGTCTAAAATATTTACTTCAAAATCTTTCATATACAAATAAACCCCCTTTGTATAGTTTAACAAGTTTGTTCATTTAAGAGTTTTAAATAAACCCCCTTTATTACATATTTTAGATTAATCATTATTATATTTAAAGTTTTAGATAATTATCTGTTTAAAAAAAGCAGAATATTAATATTGAATAACAGACTCGATTAATTCTCCACCTATGGATATTACCATTTTTGTGAATAAATCTTCTCTATCAAAACTAATTATATCATTTCCCGCAAAAATTTTTTCCACTACACGTTTACCTAATATATCGTCATAACCAGGTTTTAATTTCAATATACATGTTCCAGGATAAATGGATGTTTCATAGTTTAATTCATCAAGGTCTCCATCGACTATCCCTATAACAGGAATTGCAAATCTATAGAGAATATCTCCTGCAATTGCTGTTGTGTCATCACCTATTGTAACTGCCATGCATACATCAGAAATAATTTTAAAACAGTTTTCTGCATTATGGTCTATTACAGCTACTCTGTTACTACGATTATCTGTTGACCTGTTGCAAATTGGAGATATACGACTGCTTTTATGCCTCAACACACCTGTTTTTATCCAGGCGTTTTCTATGTCAACTGGAGCCCTTTTATCATAAAGATGGAGTTTTTCAAGCCCATGCTCTTTTATAGCCCCTCCATCGATTGATGTTATATACCCATTTTCTGCAACAATTGCTACATCTTTTGATTCAGCTTTGCCTATCACTATACCGTTCACAAATATATTTTCACCCGGCAGGACTCCAGAAACTTTACGTTTTACAGTTGACCCGTTTTTCACAATCTGAAATGAACTGTCAGTCGGTGTGGACATTTTTAAATTCAGCAGTTTTGATAGATATTTCGCATAATTAAAAGAATTGGATGTCCAAGCAATAATTTCACCGTCAGGTCCTGGACTTTCTATTTGTACAATCGGTAAATCGGATTTATTCAGGCCGGAAATCACCATGCTCCCGAAAATATGACCGTTTTCTACAGATTTACAGTGATTCAGCAGACATACTACATCACAGTTTTCAATTTCGATAAGGTGCTTCATGCTTTCACTTGGTTTCAGACATCCGGTTATATCGATTATGTTTTCAAGACCTGCATCAATAACAGCAGTTTTCCCCATTGAACCTCCAATCTGAGCGATTGGTCTGCACCCTCTTTCTGATAATCTATCGATTATCAACTTTGCCCAACCTGAGTCTATGACTTCGGGACCATGAATTACTAAACCTATTTTTTCCATTGAAACCATTTTTTATGTCATTCAGGAATAATATATACATATAATATTCAATTATATAACCATCGATGGACTGTAAGCACAAGTATAACAACGAAAAATTAAATCAGGAGTAATATAGATAAAAACAAATGATAAATTAATATAATTACACTAAAAATAGGTGTTAAAAATAAAAATTAAGTAATCAAATTTTTTGCTCGATCAAAAATTCTAGAAAATCGGAACTTAAATTCGTCTCCATTTCCATCTTTTTCACAATTTCCCCTTCTGACAAGCCTTTGTTTTTTAAATCATCAATTTTATTGTAAACATTTCTGGAAACTTCGGAATATTCATTTGTATCTTTCCTGTGACCCCAGACATCTCCTTCAAGCAGGTCTACACCCTGCATGTCAAGGAACATTTTGGCAGATTCAGACAATGTTTTCCTGTAAGAACTCGGCAAATGGAGTGCTTTAAGATGTGGGCATTTTGATACAATCGTAAAAATATCGGTATTGGAGGGTCTAAAAGCCAGATGAACTATTTCCTCATTTTCATCCAGATTTCCTATTTCATTCTTTGAACTTACTACTCGAATTTTCATAGATATCCCTTACTAGTGGTTTTGACTGTGTCCTATTTTAAAAACACAGTGGTTTTAGTAATAGTAGTTTAAGGTTTTATTCTATAAAAAAATTATTCCCTTGTTAACGCAGTGAAATTAAGTAATCAGATTCCGAATACTGTTGCAGCCGCACTCCTAAATTTACATAAAATGATGTAAACTTAGGTGAGAAAGTATCATCTTTCTCGTTTAATTCGGTTGCATATTTATTTTCGAGTTATTGTATCTCCAATATGCAATATACAAAGGTTC
>NZ_JBKGYF010000044.1:0-14439 GCF_046546175.1 Methanohalobium sp.
CATTTTTATTGTTGTTTTTACGGCATATCTGCTGGTGAATATTCCTTTTCAGATTTTGGCAGAAAAAAGTCTTAATGACTTATTGAAGATTACTGCAGGAAAAGAAGTTAGAGAAAGCTGAAACATAACACTTGTTCAATTTGGTAAGTTCCATAAGACCAATAGCTGAATTAAATAATAATCTTATGAAATTATTTTACAATCGTATCAAATTTTATTATATGTTTTGTATTGTAAGAACATTGAAGCAAAGAACTCCATCCATGGCTTTTGTTGGTTAATATCTATGTCAAACTTTTTGCATGAGCAGTATTTCATTACATATGCTTGGAGTAATTTTTGTTTTTAATTTGTTCATAACAGTAAGCGTGAAGTATTGAGTTACCGGGAATTTGCCGGGTTTGTAATTGTCTGATTGTTAATTGTCTATTGATTTTTATAAAAAATATTATATCTTAGCCCCACAACTTCTATTTAAATTCAATTCAAAAATTTTTATGAAAAGATTCTTAGTATTATTTTTCTGTCTGTCTTCATTAAGCCTGCATTTATTTTCGCAGCAAAAGATAGGAGGAAGAGTGACAGAAGCAGGTACCCAGGAACCCATATTAGGCGCTTCAATTGTTGTAAAAGATTATCCGGAAATAGGTACTACCACTGATTTGGATGGATACTATTCTTTGGACAATATTCCGAAAAGCGCAAGTGCAATTGAAGTGAGTTATGTGGGTATGTATACCCAATATATTGCGATCAAAAGCAGGGATACAATTAACATTGCCTTAAAACCTAAAGTTACAGAATTAGATAGAGTTATAATTTCCGGTGTGGCAGCGGAAACGGCACAAGAGAAAATGACTGTTTCCGTTGACCAGGTTGATTCCGAACAGCTTAACCAGGTTCCTTCGTTTAATGCCTCATCTTCATTGCAGGGTAAAGTCTCAGGCGTAGCTGTTCAGCAGTTTAGTGGGCAGCCGGGCTCAGGAGCAACTATCCAGTTGCGTGGAGCTACTTCTATGATCGGTAGCCAGGAACCTTTAGTGATTGTTGATGATGCTATTTTCCAGGGTAATCTTGGCGATATTGGAGCTGATGATATAGAGAACATAGAAGTTGTGAAAGGTGCATCTGCCTCAGCATTGTATGGATCACAAGCAGGGAACGGAGTTATTGTAATTAACACCAAAAGAGGTGAACAACTTGAAGAGGACGAAACCACAGTTGAATTAAGAAATGAATTTGGCGTAAGTTATATTAATAATTACATTGATTTGGCAAATCATCATCAATATTTGCTTGAAGACCCTGATAACCCGGGTGATGCTTATACAGATTATGCAGGAGTATATTACCCCGAAGATTACTCCTATGGGTCAAATCCATTGATTTTAGGCTCCCGGAGAATTGATCCTGATCATTACATCGATAACCCTTATGCTTTTACCAATAATCTGCAGGAGCAATTTTTCAAAAGAGGGCAGAACTATGTAAATTATGTAGGAGTCAGCAGGAGGACAGAAGGAACAAATTATCACCTTTCTTTTGAAAATAATAAACAAGGAGGAATTATAAAAGAAACAGACGGATATAGTAGAAAAACCTTCAGAGCTAATATTGATATAGAATTAACAGACTATCTCTCTGTATCTTCTTCGAATATGTTTTCTAATGTAAATTCACAGAACCCGGGCGGAGTTAACCTATTTAACGGGGGAGCATTTTTTGATGTTTTATTTACTCTGCCGGATGTGGATTTAACCTGGGAAAATGAAGAGAGTGGAGAACCTTATGACTTGGACTTAAGTCATTGGAACAGCCAAGAAACCAATCCTTTATACCAGGTTGCTAATGTTGATGAAAGCTTGCAGAAAAATATTATACTGGGTAATTATAAAGCAAATTTTAATCCTATAAAGCCAATTAATATTTCCCTGGCATATTCTTTTGACAGGAGGACGACGAACCACAAAGAATTAGAACCTTATAATTATCTTGTAAAGGCTTCCACAAAGGGAGAACTTAACAAGTCAAAGGGTAGTCTTTACCAAAGTAACGGTTTTGCTATGAACCAGACAGTACAGGCAACAACACATTTTAGCAAAAAATTTGATAATTGGAATACCACTTTTAAGTTGAGTTACCTATTTGAAGATTATCATTATAATTATTCTTCAATTTATGGGACTCAATTTTCAGTGAGCGGTAATCCAACACTTGATGCTATAACAGGGGAGAAGCAAACATCTAGCCATGAAGAAACTGTTAGAGCGGAAAATATTTTTGGGATAGCACAAATCGACTATAACTCAAAATATTTGTTTGATGCAATGTACAGGTATGACGGTTCTTCAAAATTTGGCGCAGATTCCAGGTGGCATTCTTATTATCGTCTTTCGGGGGGGTGGAGAATTACCGAAGATTTTGATATACCGGGTTTTCAGGAACTAAAGATACGTGCTGCGTTTGGAACTTCAGGTCAAAGACCCGGGTATGCTGCACAATATGAGACTTATACGGTAAATCCCGGCGGGAATTATTTTAAGTCAACATATGGAAATCGTAACTTACAACCTTCTACAACAACTGAAATGGAATATGCCCTGAATGCATCTTTTCTTGATAGGTTTAATCTTGAAGTTAGTTACTCTGTTTCAGAAACGCGTGATGTCTTCATGGAAAGGAATTTGCCTGCTTATCATGGCTGGAATACACAATGGGATAATGCCGGAGCGATGGAATCAGAAGCTTACGAAGCTTCTCTGAAAGCGAATGTTATTCAGACAGATAATTTCGCGTGGAATTCATCTATAACTTTTGATCGTATTCGTTCCAGAATTACAGAACTTGATGTTCCCCCAAAACTTATAGGAACAGAAGCACAAGAGAGTAAGGCCTTTTACCTCAGAGAAAATGAAACCTTTGGTATTATTTACGGAGAAAAATTTCTTACCAGTCTGGATGACCTTCCCTCAGCAGCTGACAGGAGCAATTATACAATCAATTCTGATGGATATGTGATTGTTAAGGGCACAGAAGGAACTGTTCTGGAGAAGCCTGTTAAATTAACCGACGAAAATGGTAATCCGGTTAAAGTAAAAATTGGCAATACTAACCCTGATTTCAATATGGGATTTGCAAATACATTCAGAATCAAAGGCTTTACTTTATATGCTCTGATAGACTGGCAGGAAGGTGGAGATGTATATAACAGGACAAGACAATGGCTTTACAGAGACCATCGGGCAGGGGAAGTTGATCAATATGGTAAACCTGAAAATGCAAAAAAAACATACGATTATTATTCAAACTTATATAATGTAAATCGAATATCTTCGGAATTTGTTGAAGATGCCTCGTATGTTAAGATAAGAGAGGCTGCTGTTTATTACAGGTTTAACATATCAAAAAGTTTTATCAAAGAATTAAAGATAGGAATAATCGGAAGAAACCTTTATACATTTACCGATTATACAGGCTATGACCCCGAAGTAGCTATGCCTAGATACGCAGAAAGCGGTGTTCCAGGGTCAAGTTATTATAAAGTTGATGCTTATTCTTATCCTAATCATGCCAGTATTTCGGGTTCATTAACTATTAAATTTTAAAAACAACATAGCTATGAAAAGCAATTTATATATACTGATAATTAGTTTTATAATATCATTAAGCTCCTGTCAAAATCTTGATTTCGATAATCCAAATAATCCAAATCAGGAAGATGTGCTGGAAGATGCTTCCAGTTTAAAAAATCTGGCTGGTAGTATATTTCAGAACTGGTACTTGTATAATGTTGGGTATGAAGAAACCCCTGCTTTTATGTTAGGTACGGCTGCAGATGCTGCAAGTTCTTCATGGGGCAACTATGCAATGCAGGACATGAGTTATGAACCCCGTATAGAATGGAACAATCACTCATCATATACAGAAGCAGATGTAACAGAAGAATATTTTAATAACATGTATTCCTTGTTATCACAAAGCAATGATGTAATACAAGCTATAAAATCGGATTCTCTTATTAAAGAAGAACTTGGAGCGGATAAAGAAATGGTTGAAGCTGTAGCAAGGTTAGGACAGGGAATTGCCTTAGGTTATATTGGTCTTATCTTCGATAAAGGTTATATAGTCAAAGAAGATGTTGATATTGACAATGAAATTGAACTGCAAAATTATAATGAATTAATTGAAGAGTCTATACGGTCTTTGGATCAGGCAATTGAAATAGCCACGCAAAATTATTTTTACATCCCTGATGAATGGATTAATGGTTTTTCAATGGACAATTCCGGGTTTTATCGTTTAGCTAATTTTATGGCAGCAAAAATTTTACTCTCAGCCCCACGGAATTCTGAGGAAAACGAATTGATTGACCGCTGGGAGGATATTAAAGGATATGCTCAAGAAGGGATTAATTTTGACTATACAATTATGGCTGATAATAGTGTTGGTTCATGGTCCTCACAGTATCATTTTTATGCTACAAATACATCATGGTCAAGGGTTGATATGAGGGTTGTGGCAATGATAGACACCTGTGATTTACCACCAGTCTGGCCGGAAGAATACCAGGGAGACCATACCCAATTTCCCAATAATGGTAGAGCTTATAGCCCTGATAATCGGCTGGAAACTGATTTTCAGTATATGGCAACGCATTTTTTCAGTCCGGACAGAGGCTACTACCATTACTCTACCTATCGCTATAAACGTTTTGATGATCTGAGGAAGAATGGTTTCCCTGGACAAGGGGAAATAGCGCTGTATCGAAAGGCTGAGAATGACTATATGCTTGCTGAAGCATATGCAAGGACAAATGAAGTCGATAAGGCGATTGATATTTTGAATGACCCAACATGTGCAAGAATAGCCAGGGGAGGTCCGGGAATGATGATTGATGAATCTGCTTCAAAGCAAGATGTACTAGATGCAATATTTTATGAGCGAACAATAGAATTATTCAGCAATAATTTGGGTATACAGTTTTTTGATATGCGGCGGAATGATAAACTTCAAAAGGGAACCCCGCTTCATCTCCCTGTTCCCGGAGCCGAGCTTGAAACATTAGAGATTGATTACTATACGTATGGTGGTGAGACAAGAGCTGATGGTGAGAATACTGCAGATAAAGGATGGAAAGAAGAATACATTGAGGAAAATTAATACTTTTGAATAGAAATAGATTTTATATGGTAAATAAAGTTGTTTTTTCAAAATATAATAACAAAATATACTATGAGGACCTTAAACAAATTATTTGTAATAAAAGCGTTTCTTATTGCTTCAATGCTGTTTATTTTGTCTGGTTGTGAGGAGAATGAAGATAATTATAATTATGATAATATTGAGCCCCGTTTAGTGGGAGGTATTTCTGGTCCTAAGGAAGCCGCAGCAACTGGTTTTAATAAGTATAAATATAGCGTGATACACCGAGGAGGTTCAGATTATACTTGGTCTGTTGACAAGGATGAATATGTTGAATCATTGCAGCAGGATTCTGATTATCCCAATGAAGCATATATTCAGTATGCTGAATTGCATGATACCTCAATGGTTGCAATTACTGTAGAAGAGACAACTAAGGGGGGAGAAAAAACTTCTACAACTGATTCTGTGCAGCTTTTACCATATTGTCCATATCCAGTGGAAAATTATATTGGTTATTATACAAGTAGTAATACCAGCGACGTTGCCGATACTGTTTATATTGATACAACAGACCTTCCAAATCAACTGCGTGTTTATGGGCTGGCTGATTTTATAACGAACCCGGAACGGTGGGGTGAAAATTGGATCTTAGGAGATGGCTCATGTAATATAGATTTATATTGCGAAAATATAGTTAAAATTGAACAGCAGTGGATTGGTGATTCAGATTATCCAGCGACTTATTATATAGAAGGTTCGGGAACCATTGATACAACAACAAACGTTATTACTCTTTTTTATAATATTCTCTATGATGACACAGGCACAAAAACTGTTTCAACTTCATTAACTTACATCTCTGAATAAAACCAGTTCGATATAAGAATAATTTTATAACCTCGTTTTTGGATAATCTTGATTGATTCTGGTGCTTCAAATTATCGGCAAGCTTTTTAAACTCCTAACAGTTATAGTTTTTCTTTCTTATGAATGCGCCTATAAAATATCACATGCTTGCGAATTTAGATTATGTAAACTCTCTTGCCGCGCTAGCTTCTTTTTATTTTGTTGTGATACCCTACTTATTTTTCCAATATTTCAAATTCTACTCTTCGGTTTTTCTGTCTTCCTTCAGGTGTATCATTAGGAGCTATTGGCTGTTTGAAAGAATAGCCTTTGTGATCCAATCGTGATTCATCTATACCATGACCAACCAGGTATTCAACAACACTTTTAGCCCTGCTTGAAGATAATTCCTTGTTCGTTGTATAATTACCCACATTGTCTGTATGACCTGCGATTTCAAGCTTTAGGTCTTTATTATTTCTTAAGAGCTCTACGACCTTATTCAGTGCTTCGTAAGATTCGGGTTTAAGTTTAGCTTTACCGGTTTCAAAGAAGATGTTTTCTATAACTACCTTTTTTCCTACTTCTATTGGTTCAAGATTAAAATCTTTTTTTATTGAATCATTTTTTGCTGGTAGAGCAGAAAAATCAACTTGTTCAGCAAAATACAAATAATCATCTGCGGTAATTTCAACTCCATATTTTTTGACTTCTGGTAGTTTTATTTTAAATGAACCGTTTTCCCCGCTTAAGTATGTTGCTGTTATTTTATTTTCTTCATTATCAATCAGTTGTATTTTTGCCTTTACACCCTCCCGTGTTTCTTTATCTTTTATTTTACCTGTGAGAAAAGTTATCTCTTTTTCAGGGATTTTTTCCATTATTAGATCCATTATTTCATTCAGGTTTATCCAACCTTCTTCTCTTCCTCTGGTATAGTACTCTTCTTTTAATGTATGATAACCTTCTTTTTCAAAAATAAGATTGTAATCAGTATTTTTTTCTAGTTTGATTTTAAATTTGCCTTCTTCATTTGTTTGATATTTTTCTTGTTCTGAGGTCAATCGGTTTTTTACAATTATGTTTGCATTTTTAATAACCTCTTTGTTTTCTTTATCAAATATCTGTCCATAAATGCCCCATACAGGTTTTTTTGCAAGGGCAATTTTATACTCAAATGTATCTGTTTTGCTTAACAAGTTTGATTTTTTTAATACATTTTCTTTTGCGAAATATTCAGGATGATCTGCTTTGATGGTATAATTGCTTGCAGGATTTATATAAAAAAGTATGCTCTGAGTATTTTTAACTTTGTTTGCAGGCTGTATTTTGTTTTCATCAGAGTCTGTAAGTCTGACAGTTGTATTGTCAAGAGTTTCTTTTGTTTCTTTATCTGTAATGATACACTTCAAAACTAAATTATTCCGTTTGTCTCTAGTCACCCTGAATTTATATATATCGTCGCTTCCTTTTCCCCCTTTTCTGTTTGATGCAAAGAATCCCTCTTTTTGGTTTTCCTCTACAAATATGCTGAAATCATCGAATCTAGTGTTCAATGGATAACCCATATTTTCAACTTCATATTCTCCATTCTTTTTTTCTGCTTTAAAGATGTCAAGCCCACCAAGACCCGGGTGTCCATCTGATGCAAAGTATAGTGTACCTGATTCGTGGATAAAAGGGAACATTTCATCACCCTCAGTATTTATTTCTTTACCCGCATTTATTGGCTCAGACCATCCTGAGCCCTCTTTAACACTGTAGTAAATATCCGATCCTCCATACCCATCATTTTTATCTGCAGTGTAATAGATAATATTTGAATTTTTTGAAACTGACGGGTGAGAACATGAATATTCATCGCTATTAAAGGATAGTTCCTCAAGGCTTTTTATCTTGCCATTTTTTATTTTAGCATGAAAAATTTTAAGGTGGTTAATCTTGTCTTTTCCCCTTACTGGAAAAAATCCTAAGTTTTTATTATTGCTTGAGAAGTAAATATCTTTGCCATTTTTGCTAAAGCTTACAGGCCCATCGTGAAATTTAGAATTAACTTTTCCTGAGATTTTTTCGGGTGTGGTGTCGAGATGTGAAAGTGAAATTTTATATACATCTAAGAAGTTTGTTTCATCCCATGGATACTTATACTCAATTATTTCATCCCTTTTTCTTGGAGAAGTAAAGTAAAGATAATCCTGGTATATTGTTGGTCCAAACTCTGAGTGTTCTGTGTTGAATGGGAGTGTATCAATCTCATGTCTGGGGAAGGATTTTATCTCATTTGCATATTCTTCAAGATTCATATTGCTATTTAAAGGATGTTCATTTACTTGTGCTTTACTATACCGTTCTAACCATTTTTCTGCTTCTTCATATTTTCCGCTGTATTTTAACACTTTAACAAGGTTGTAGACATCCTTTTGCCTGTGTATTGTACTTGTTACCAGAATTTTATAGTATTCCTCAGCTTGCCTTATCTCTCTTGTTTTATAATATGCATCTGCCAGTTTCTGGTATATATTGGCGTCCAGGTAATTCTGTTCGATTAATTCTTCAAACAGTCTGGCAGCTTTCTTATATGCCATGTCTTCATATGCTTTATGAGCTTCCTCAATAAGGCTTTCATCAATAGAGATTATAGTATCTTGTTTTAAAGAATCTTCCTGGGATTGAGTGTTTGCAGTTTTGGATAAAGCTGCTATAAATAGGGACAATATTATTTTAATTGCTAATTTTTTATTCATAATTCTTTAAATTTTATACATAGTTAAAAATACCTGGGAGATTTAACTTTCCCTGGTTTAAATTCTATAAAATCAAAGGAAAACATAATTTCATGAGTGCCTATTGTTGTATTTGCAATTTCAGTGAAAGTATAATCATATCCATATCCTACCGTTAAACGGTCGGAGACTTTTATATTAAAAAATGCTCCTAATGCATCTCCGGGTCTGAACATACCACCTATCCAAATTCTTTCATCATATAAAAACTGGAAGGATAGGTTGTATGCCATTGGTGCATCAGCAACTATGCTTGTGAAGAGTGATGGCTTGAATAACCATTTTGAATCTAATTCCCATATAAAACCCCCGATGAAATAATAATGATTACGGGATTTGAAGTCGTTGTGGGAATAATTGCCATCTAATGAAGTTTCTAATAATCGTGGAGCTGAAAAACCAACATAAAAATCTTTTGAATATAGATAGAACCCAAATCCTAAATTAGGATTAATTTGTTTTTCATTTGTTTCAAACTGCGGGTCATCTCTGTCTAACAATTTTAAGTCTTGAAAGTTTGCATAATAGCTGTTGATTCCACCTTTAATTCCCATTGACAAGGTTAGTTGCTCATTCAATGTAACTCTGTATGCATAATTCCCTGTTGCGTAGGTGTTTTTTATAGGTCCAAAAATATCATTAACAACTGTTAATCCGAGGCCAACTTTTTTATTGGAAATTGGTGTATGCATGGCCGCACTGTATGTTTTTGGCGCCCCATCCAGCCCTACCCATTGAAGGCGTGTCATGGCATTAATATTAAGAGCTTCTCTTGTGCCTGCATAAGCCGGGTTTACCCATAGTGTATTGAACATGTACTGGGTAAACATTGGCTCATTTTGTGATAAAGCTTTGTTCACTCCAACAAAGAGTAAAAGCAAAATAACTATTAAGGTTTTATTCTTTATCATAATTCTTTGTTTTTACTTGATTAGCGTTTAAGAAATACTGAACCTTCAATCGTTTCTCCGGTATCTTTAATTTTCAGCTGATAGTAATAAGTTCCTGAAGGGAGCTTTTTAGAGCCTAGTGTTGACACATTGGCTCTTCCATCCCAATTGTTTTTATAATCGCTGTTGGAATAGACCATTGTACCCCATCTGTTATAGATTTTGATTGAGAGGTTATTGTAGTCTTCTAATCCCAGTATTTGGAAACTGTCATTTAGACCATCATTATCAGGAGAAAATGCATCTGGTATGAATTGTTCTATTTCATCGTTGTCCTCATTAACAAGCGGGAAATTTTCAATTTCTGTATCTGTATAACTTGTGTCCTCTGTAGAGAGCTCAAATTCAATTTCATACTCAATATCCCCATCTCTCTCATTATCATCAACACCAATAATAATAAGTTCTTTTTCTAATTCTCCATCGTATGGATAAAATATGAGTTTATTGTTTTCAACTACTCCTTCAGAAGGGTCTGTGGAGAAGGCGTTAATCTGAATTTCTTCAGTTGGTTCTGTCTCTAATGTAACTGCTAATTTTACTGTATCGCCGTCTTCGCTGGTTTTGTTTGTTTCACTAGCTAGTCTTATGTTTATTCCGGCATCATCATTATCGTAATTGATTAGATCTACATTGTCAACTGTGAGTCCATCGTAAATAATATCTGAGCTTACCGCATTATCTGTTGCAATACTATATTCAACATCTCCATCAACAATGTTATCATTTACTCCTGTTATAGTTACAGTTTGTTCCCTGTCCCAGTTTGCTGAAGTAAACCTGATTGTGTCAGTTGAGAGTATACCTTCAGTTGTATCAGTGGAATGCATAGTTATATAAACCTCTGCTTCAGGTTGTTTTGTTAGTGCCATGTTAAAGAAAGCTTTGGTTTTATTTTCAGATGTATTCCCGCTTATTTCAGAAACATAAACATCAGGGAGTGGGGCATCACCATCATTAACCCCTATAATTACCAGTGCTGTATCAAAGTCGCCGTCAGTATCAGTGAGTTCATATACAAGGGTATCACTTCCCATAAACCATTGATTTGGTGTGTATGTGACAGAATAGTCTGTTTCCACTTCTACTGTCCCATAAGATGGTGTTTCTGCTATTGTTAAGTTGCCAAAACCGTCGTCTAAACCATAGTCATTTTCAAGTACTTCTATATTAACAGGCGTGTTCATACGAGTATACACCTTATCATCAAGTGCAACAGGCACTGTATTATTTTCCCGAACATGTACTTTTACTTGTGCTGTATCACATTCATCGTCATAATCACATACCTCATATTCAAAATCATCATACCCTAAGTAATCTGTAGCGGGTGAATATGTAATTGTATTATCTTCATTTACCAGAATCTCTCCGTTCTCCGGGTCAGATAATGCCGACAGGCTTATTGGAGTATCATTCAGTCCTTCATCATTTCTGAGAACATCAATTGTTACGTCTTCATTCATGCTTGTTCCCGTTGAATCGTCTTTGGCATTTGGTACATAATTTGGTATCTCCTCAACTGTGACAAACACCGTCGCAACGTCAGTATCCCCATCGTTATCTTTGATGAGATATTCGAATTCATCGGTCCCGGTATACCATTTGTAAGGATTGTAAATAATTGTGTTATATTGGGTGATTTCTAATTCCCCATGCATCGCTTCCGAGTTTATTTCAATGCCATCAATACCGTCTTCTAATAAGCTATCATTGTGAAGTACATGTATTTCCACTTCATGATTCATTAAAGTGTATGCGCTGTCGTCAACAGCTACTGGAATGATGTTTTCTTCCTTCACATTAATTATGACATTGGCTGTGTCAGAATCATCATCATTATCGAATATGGCATATTGCAGTGTATCCCTGCCCAGGTAATCTTCATCTGGTTCATAGAGAACATTATTGGTTCCTTCCGGAACTTTTGCTTCTCCATTTTCCGGTTCTTCTATTATCCACACATTTATCGGCTCATCATTTATTGCGGAATCATTGGCTAATACATCTACTTCAGCTGGCTCATTCATGTATGTTGCCCTATAATCATCATTTGCAACAGGTATATAGTCAGGTATTGTGTCTATATGTACCGTAACCCTTGCAGTATCCCAATCTCCATCAATGTCGTCTACTTTATAAATAAACTGGTCTTTACCTGTGTAATCTTCGTTAGGATCATAATCGATGGTATTATCTGCTCTTACTCTTGCCCCACCATTTTCAGGAGTATTCCACAGTGTTACTTTTCCTACTCCGTCGTTTAGGCCGGTATCGTTATTTAGAATATGAACTTTCACTCTTTGATTCATTAAAGTATTAGCTGTATCCGGGTTAGCCGTTGGTTCAACGTTATCCTTTCGAACTTCTACAACAACTGTAGCTTCATCACATTGGCCATCATAATCGCAAATCTGGTATTCAAATTCATCTCGACCAAGATAATCAGTATCCGGAGTGTATGTTATTGTACTGTCTTCGTTTATTTCGATTGTTCCGTTAGATGGTTCTGAATGTTTGTATATCTCTATACTATCTTTCAGATTGCTGTCATTTATTAATATATCAATGTCTACCGGGCTATTTTGAGAAGTACCTGTTGAGTCATTTCGTGCATTAGGATATCCATCGTCTACAGGATAAATATCCATAAAAACATTTGCTGTATCAGCATCTCCGTTGACATCTTTTATTCTATATACGAGGCTGTCTTTGCCAAAGTAGTCAGCATCCGGCTTGTAGAAAATTGCTGAATCTCCTTCCATTTTTGTTACCTCACCATGTAGTGGCTCGCGCTTTAATGATAAGCTGATTGGCTTATCCTGTAAAGCTGTATCATTTTCTAGAACGTGAATGAAAACTGGCGGTGAGTCTTCATCAAAACCTACATAATCATCAAAGGCATCAGGTTTATGATTATATCCGTCATAAACAATCACTGAAACCCTTGCCGTATCCCAGTCTCCGTCAATATCATCCACTTTATACCAGAAAGTGTCGATACCTGCATTAAAACCAACATCTGGTGTATAGGTAATAAGAGAATCTTCACTAATAGAGATAGAGCCATTCTCTGGTTCGATAAATTCTGTAACTTTCATGTCAGCCATACTCTCATTCCCGGCAATATCATTAGCCAATACATCAATCTCAACAGAGGTTTCCTTCGGTGTTTCAGCTGTATCAGCATTTGCCACCGGAATAAGATTATTTTCCCTGACAGTAATTTTTACATTTGCTTCATCTGTGTCTCCATCATAGTCAGATATTTGATAATCAAAGTAATCATAGCCCAGGTAATCTGTCTCTGGATCATAAGTCATTGTACCTTCATCATTGTCAATTTCTGTGATTTCTCCTTCAGAAGGCGAATTGTATTCGGATATTTCTATTCCTCCATCACCGAGCTCATAGTCGTTCATTAAGACATACACATCAACGGCAGTATTTAGGCTTGTTCCGCAGGAGTCATCTACTGCCACAGGTGTGTAGTTATCAACAGCGTTAATTTCGATGATCATTTTTGCAGAATCACAATCTTCATTATGGTCACAGACTTCATATGCCAGACTATCAGTTCCGTAGTAATCTGTCTCGGGGTTATATGTGATATTGCCTGTTTCATTGCCTTGATTACCACTAACTTCAATGTTTGTAATTTCACCATTTGTCGGTGCCTCAACTACTGAGAGCGTATAGACTCCATCATCCAGGTTTTCATCATTGTCGAGGACATCATAAGTTACCTCCGAGTTTTCATCTGTGGTTGCAGTGTCAGGGTGAGCTATTGGTATGATATTCTCTTCATCCCGGATTTCAATATATACACTCGCAGTATCATAGTCACCTTCAGCATCTTCAACCAGATAGGTGAACCGGTCATCTCCTGCATAGTCCCTCTCAGGTAAATATTGTACATAATTCGAATCTATTGTTATAATTGAACCATGGACAGGTTCACTCCATTCTGAGACTTCAATGCCGCCATCATCCAGATTTTCATCGTTGGACAATACATCAACCCAGACAGGAGTATTTTTATAGGTGTAAGCATTGTCATCCTGTGCTACCGGGACGTGATTGTCTTCCACTACGCTAACTGTGACGGTAGCGGTACTTACATCATTGTCTAAATCGTAAACTTCGTAATCAAAATCGTCTGAACCTATATAATCGGTGTCAGGTTCATAGATGACTGTATTATCGTCTGTAATTTCAGTAATTGTACCATTTTCCGGGGAATTTGCATTATCCAGATATACCTGAATACCACCATCTTCCAGACCTGTATCATTGAAAAGCACTTCGATTTCAACAGATGTATTCTTATTAGTTCCTACCTCGTCATCATTAGCTTCAGGCTGATGGTCGTCGACGGGATGAACCGTGATAAATACATTTGCTGTTGATGTGTCATCATGCGTATCGCTAACTTTATAGGTTAATGTATCTTCTCCGTAATAATTGAGCTCGGGTGTATAGGTAATTGTGCTGTCACCGGCAACTTCTGCTTCCCCATCTTCCGGACTTTGTGTAATTTTAATGTTTAAACCACCATCACCAAGGCCGTTATCATTTTCAAGAACATTGAAAGTTACCGGATTATCTTCATCTGTTTCTACAGAATCGTCTACTGCATCAGGAATGTCATTCACATTTTCTACCGTGATATATACAGTAGCAGTACTGGATTCCCCGTCCACATCAGTGACTCT
>NZ_JBKGYF010000045.1:0-14434 GCF_046546175.1 Methanohalobium sp.
GTCTTATCAAAAGAGAACTACTATAGAACGGTTCTTTGCATGGTTGAAAATGGGGCTCAGAAAACTGGACAGCAGATACGAAAGATTGGATTCAGTATTTAGAGGGTTATTAAATATCGCATGTTTTATGTTATGCTGGTACAAGGTTTAAACCATGTTTTGAAATGAGTTCGTCAGTAAAAACTGAATTTAACTTGGTTTGTGCTGCTGTTAATCTAAGGAAAATATGGCTACATTCTGGATAATACAAATGATTGATAGAAAAGCAATCATTGTATTGTAGAATAACAAAAATCTACAAAACTTAACCAGTTAAATATTATATCTTAATTAAGGATTGTTGGACAAGCTCTGTAAACCCATCCGTTCCACAGCGGTCTGGAAAAGGCGAGTGTCGGGTTTTCTATACCCAAAATCTGATGAAAAAATTACGTGGTCGAAATAGTCATACAATCCAAGGAATTTTAATTCGAATTCTGAGAATGACCTTTGACCGTTTGATACAATACACAGAGGCATATGTTTTAAATTTTCAAGTAATTTTGAGCTTTGAGGAAATACATCCAGATGTCTAACTGCTGCTGACCTGTACATCTGAGCCGCTTCAAATCCGAGACGTCTTTCATCTATATCCCAGAACGCGTTTTCCCTACAAATATCAGCAAAAACATCCTCTACCCTTATTTCAGGATGTTCATGTTCAGAAGTATCAAACCTATCCAGTATTTTGCCTATGTACTTATTTTTGAGTTCTACTGGATTTATCCTGACACCTTTATACAATAACCAATTACTTACTCTTTCATAGGTTCCTATACTGTCCTCTTTTGCTTTAATATCCAGCAGTGTATTGTAGCAGTCAAATACAATTCCTTTTATGTTACTATCCAACATTTCTATCCCATGTAAATTTTAAATTAAGCATTGAATTCTATAATATTTCCAAAAGGGAGATAATCCCATGTTCACATTAGAAAAATAGAATTTAGATAAATATATAGTTAATGTCTATAGAATATATTTAATATATAAAATATCCAAGTTATATTTAGTTAAAAAACAATGCTGGCAAAATAATTTGACCTAACATATAGTGAGTAAAATAAATAGTCTTTAAAGAGATATATAAAATCCTTTGTATAGTTATAAATATAGGGAGACACAATTTAGGGATTAAAAATAGCGTGAGCCAGTATCCATGTTGATCCTACAAATAATTGGTTACCAGTTACTCCTCCATGGACCACGCTATTACTTCTTCTTCGTTTTAATACTACACCATGAACATCCAATATTTATGGTTTATACATAATGGTTCTTAAAAAAGCTTTAATCAAACTATATATGACTCAATATATTTTAGTGATAAGAAATAAGTAAGTTGCTTGTAATCTAATATTAAAGTTGAACAAGGTTAATACCCAGTCCAGATCTCATAAAGATGGTCATGAAAATATGGAAATAATCAGATACGAAGGGATTGATATATCCTATGATGGTGTAAAAATAATATCAGATTTTAATCTATCAATTACTAAAGGTGAAAAGATACTTGTAAAAGGGGATTCAGGTACAGGAAAATCTACATTAATGAAATTATTACTGGGTTTCGCTCAACAGTCCCGGGGCAACCTGTATTTTCAGGAAGAGTTAGTAGATGAAAATCTTGTGTGGGAGATGAGGAAAAAGGTGGCATATGTACCACAGGTACTGGACATTGGTAAGGGTAATGTAGACAATTTTATAAATGTAATTCTATCATATCAGGTTAATAGGACTACTTTGAATTATAGCAGAATCAACTATTTTTTAAATCTATTCAATCTTAAAAGGGATATACTTAATAAAGATTTTGAAGATTTGTCTGGTGGGGAAAAACAAAGGATAGCCATAATAATTTCACTGTTAATTGACAGATATATCTACCTTCTTGATGAGCCTACATCTGCACTTGATTTTCATTTAAAAAAGAAAATTATAGACTATTTCCTCGAAAATGAAAATTTGACTGTTTTTATTGTATCTCATGATAAAGAATGGGTACGTGATGGAGTGAAGGTAGTGGATATTACTAATTGTAATACTTGGTCGAGTTTATATGCAGGCTTATGATATTTCTACCACATCCCTTATTCTCTGCTTTTTAATGCTGCTTATACCACTTGCAATAAGTTATTTGCTCAATCTGGATTTAATCAAGTCAACGTTTAAAAGCATATCCAGAATGACCCTGCAGCTTGCTTTTATCGGCATTTTTTTAACTTTCATCTTTGATTTGAACAATACATTGTTAAATCTGTTCTGGATAATGTTAATGCTTATAGTTGCATCGCATTCTGTTATAGAGAGTTGTGATATAAAATTGAGTAAACTTTTTACACCATTATTCCTGTCATTTACTATAACAAATCTGTCAGTACTATTTTATTTCAACAATTTTGTAATCGATTTAACCAACCTTTTTGAAGCAAGATATTTGATACCCATCGGTGGGATGGTGCTGGGGAATTCATTAAGAGCAAATATAATAGGTATCAATGATTTTAGAAGTGAAATTAAAAGAAATGAGCACAGATATCTCTATTCTTTATCCATGGGTGCACAAAAACATGAGGCACTTATACCTTATCTAAGAAAAAGCATGATTTCTGCAATAAAACCTACAATTGCAAACATGTCTACTGTGGGTATCGTATTTCTTCCGGGAATGATGACTGGACAAATATTAGGTGGTTCAAGCCCAATCGTAGCAATTGAGTACCAGATTGCAATAATGGTAGCAATTTATGTGACTACCGTGATGAGTGTCATGTTGAGTATAATTGTTACAATATATATTGGATTCGATAAACTGGGTATATTCAGAAAAGATGTTCTGAAAGAGGGTAATAAGAAGTGAAATTGTATTATTTGTTTATGGTAAGGTTACCTGACCTCTGACTAAGTTTTGATACCATCCCATTGTTATCAGTTACTTGCAAATCTATTTTGACGTTTTTGGCATCTGATAGATTTAGTTTCGTAGGTCTTGCCGTCAAACCTGTCAGATTGTAATCATAGATTATTTCTGAAGAATTGTTCCATACAGCCCATTTGTAACCTGTTATGGAACCATTAGTATCAAAGGATTCGGATGCATCCAGTACTAAATAATTGTTGTATGATTCACTTCCGTTAGGTCCAATCAGATGTTCGGTTTTAAACTGCACGTTTGCAAGAGGCACAGGCGGAGAGAATGACCGTTCAAAATGATTTGTCAATGAGGTCATTATACCCAATTTCATTGGTTCAGCTTTTGTTACTGGATATGGAGGTGTAAATGTATCAAAATTTACAGTATAGGTAATATTATATTTAGTGTTGTTTTTCATATATTTAATATAATAATTACTGCTGTTTGTCATATTCCCGCCGTAATCGCTGCCGATAAGGGTTATATTTCCATTTCCGTAATCCATTGTGTAATTATTTGAAGGAATAATCTTCGAGTCGTTGGTAGAATTAAAGACTTCTTCATTTGATTTAATAGGCGGATGGTTGAGTGTATAGGTACGATTAACATTATCATTCCATCCAGATGTATCAATGGTTTCATTATGTAATGGACCCATGTCGCCTGACTTGATAATTGTAATCTCGCCTGATTCATAGTCCATTGTATAATCATCATATTCTATATAGGTATTATTTTCATCATATACCTCTACAGAGTAATCTACATCAGAATAAGCCGTCAGTGGATGTTTAGATAGGGAATACGTATAATTTTTATCGTAATCGCTCCAACCATTTAGATCAAAGGTTTCTGTTTTGTTTATTGTGATGTCAGACAGGTTCAAACAGATTTTTTTGCTGCCTTTAGCTGGTACTCTGACCCTGTCATTGTAGCTATATATTTCCGGATAACCGTTAGATGATATAAGATTTCCGCCCCCATCCTTAATCATGTAGTTTTTAGTGTATCTTTCATTAAGACTTAACCCATTGATATACGAATCTTTGGTATTAAGGTTGGCTATTGTAAAATCGATTGAATCCCAGTGAGTCGAATTTCCTGAAGGTTTTATAGAAAGTATTTCCAGTTTTTCGTTTTCCACATTTGATATGTGGCTCTGTCTTTCCATCATCTCTTCCTGGGTTGATGATAACATATATGCGATACTTGATGCTACCATTATTGTAATAAGTATAAGCAAAAGTGTACCAAATACAGCTGATACACCGTTTTCATCGTGAAAAATAAATTTGGCTCGAGTAGATATCATCGTTATCTAGCATGTGATGAGGGTAATATATAACTTTTCTACCTAATATATATAGCCAATAATTATTATATAGAAATCATTTTTCTGCAAAAAACTTAAGTTATAATAAACATTTGGAGTAACAATGACTTTATTACCAAGCATAGGTTTGAAGAAACTCCCAGAAAATGACGTACTGCTGGTTGAAGAAGATTTGGGTAGTGTTAAAAGTACTTTTGTTCAAATTATTGGACACAACGCTACCAAAGAAAGTAAAGATGTAATGTACATTTCTACAAAACGTTCCAAAGAGGATATCTTCGAGCAAATGTCATCAATTGGATTGGACGGATATTCAGAAAAATTCAATGTACTGGGAGATTTTAACGACCAGAATGCTTTACTATATGTGCTCCGCAAGTATAACAACCAGAGTGTTTCACAGATACTTCATCCTCATATGCAGGGTATGTTGGATGTCGATATCTGTATAATAGATACCTTCTCATCACTTTTCATAGAAGCGGATGTTCATACAATGGTAGATACCATAAATTCTTTTATAGATGCAGTTAGAAGCAACGGAACAACTTTTTTACTGCTATCTGATATGGGTATAATGCACAACCGGGTCGAAAATGTCATGCGCTCAATGGTGGACGGGATTATCCAATTCAGAACAGAATATTCCGGAAATAAAGTAAACAGATACATTAATATCCCAAAAATGAGGGGAGTCCCACCATTTAATAAGATGATACCATTCAATGTGACTCCAACCGGTATAACAATCGATACAAGAGAAAGAATTGGATAAATAGTTAGATTATAAAAATCAATCTGAATCTGGTTTTACTACTGTAAGATTGGTACTATTCATCGCACTGCCTACAGTTGCATTTATTGTAAATTCCCCCTCGATTCTTTCTCCTGCCGTAGGTGGAATAGGTCGCACAGCTACCAGACCACTTTCATTGGTTTTATTACCTGAAATAACACCTTCAGGTGACATTGTGATATCCACATTGGTACCTTTCAATGGTTTGTCTTTGCTGTCAGTTACATTGAATACAATTGGTTTTTCAGGCGGAACACCAGGTGATGCAGTCTGTCCGCCGCCTGATACAACCTCAATTTGAACACCTCCACCACCGGTAGGTAGTATAAAAGCTGTACAGGCAAGATAACTTATAATAAGTAGTACTGCAGAATGTTTGAACCCATGTTTTATTTCCCCTTCAGTAATCATACCTATAACAAGTCCGCCAAAGAACCCGTTCAATATGATCATATGGAAAAATCCGCGTGAGAAGTTAATCTCAGAGATGGTGCTTTTTCCACTAAGCATTTGCAACCCTGTATCCTGAATCATCGGGAGAAGTGTATCAGACAGGATAAATGCAAGCATTATCATGATACCCTGGGCAAGGTAAAATATGATTATGTACTGCTTCAGGTTTGCTTCTTTATCTCTTTCGATTCCAATGACAGCCCTCATGTCTTCAGATGTCCTGAACAGCAGGTCTGCTACTGCTCCTCCTGTATATGCTGCCTGAACAATGATGTCTATGTAGCGTTTGATCAATTTACTGTTCAATGATTCTGCCATCCTGTTCATCGAACTTTCAAAAGAATATCCAAGAACCATTGACGCTGATGCATCCCTGACGTTTTTTGTTATGGGTCCAAGATCACTTTTTGAAAGGTTGATTACACCTTTAACAGGGTCGATTCCGCCACGCAGCAATTCAGATAATTTGAAAAGAAAGTCACTGAATGATGATTCCCTTCTTTTTTGGATTTTTTTCTGCAGGAAGGTGTCTATGGAATATGGTATTATGCCCACGAGTACAGCATATACAAGTATATGGTCAAGGTCGTCTTTTTTCAATACAGGGTTGTTTTTAAAGGAGAAGGTGTGACCTGTAATAATAGCCCATATAACAATACCTATAGCTATTACCGCAGGCATTAATATAGTAAAATATTCACGTTTTATGTCAAACCTGAGCTTTAACATCTGTGAATATCTTTCTATTTGTATCCTGAATCCTTCCAAATTCATGCTGAACTCCCTGAATATTTCATCCATAGAAGGACAAGAAATACGATATTGATAAGCGGCACCAGACCGTAAACAAAAGTATTAAAAAGTACACGTGCATCCATTCCCAGTTCAAGACCGAGTGCACTGGCAACTACTATCATGAGAACAACAAGTACAACGCTCATGATGACACCGCTGAGGTAACCTTCTCCATAAACAGAAAGCGACTCAACAAACTGTTTCTGTGTTTCCCATCTCATTGAAATGAGTTCTTTTGATTTCATATCCAGATATGTGCGAAAACCTCCTCCCGACTGGATACTATTTGCGATATCAATGCAGATACCTCTGAAAAGTTCAGACGGAGTATTTTGTATAAGGTGGCTCATGGCGGTATTACCATCTTCACCCAGTACATCCACCCTGTAGATAACTTTAGCAAATTCTGAGGATACCCCTCCATAGTCCTCGACTGAAATCCTTCTCAATACTTCTATAGGAGGAGACCCGGAACTTGCAATTACCGACATATAGCTAAGTGCGTAGGGCAGTTGATATTCCACGTCCATCTTTTTGGCAGAAATCTTGTTGTAGAGGGTAAAGGGGAATCCACCGAGACTGAGCCCAAAGGTGAGTATGGAGATTATAAATGAATAGATTGAAGACATCGATAAAAACTGAAATACTGGAAGCGATATAGTAAATATAGCACCGGCAGCAATGATTGATGTCACTCCTGCAAGCGACATATACATTCCCGGTGTAATGTCAAAATCCGCCTGATATAGCTGTTTGGCCAGGTCCTGTGGCGGTGACTCATCAAAAAAACGTCCCAGAGAATAGCAGAATAACTTGTAGCGTTCTATTAACCTGTTGAAGCCCTTCAACTCGGTATTTATTATTTCTCCTTTATTCGAATCATTCATTCTTCATACTCTCCAGTTAGAGTTTTCTCTCTGGTTAACTCTTCCATCATCTCATCTTTTTCTCTGAGATACCTGCGTATTTCACTGGATACAGTTTCATAATCAGTAACCCCTTTTTCTGCCAGTGATTCGAGTAAATTTGACCGGTTTTCGATTTCCTTTGAGATATATTCATCATCAAGACCATATTCTTCCTTTATCTGTTCAAGAAGAGCACTGTATCCACTGAATTCAAAGGTATCACTGGACGGGTCCCATCTATAGGCAGGATTTGTGATTATGTGTCTGGTATCTGGATCCACTTCGATGATTTCCACGATACGAACCGCTCTTCTAAGGAAGTGTTCTCCTACTTTTATCATGGAGTTGAAGATAACTGCGTCCAGACTGGCAAACAGGTTACGTGGTACTTCCATGGGTTTTGATTCCACTCTTGAAACAAGTTCTTTTATCGACCCAGAGTGGATGGTTCCTAGTGCAGGATGTCCTACTGAAATTGCCTGGAACAGTGTACCTGCTTCAGAACCTCTAACCTCCCCCACAACGATGTACTCAGGACGCTGTCTCAGTGCTGCTGCAAGCAGGTCATAAAGTTCGATATCTCCAGGTGCTTTACCGTCTTGACCGGTATCTCCTCCGAAACCGGCTCTTGTGACAGATTGAGTCCAGTTTGGATGCATAAGGTTCAATTCAGGGGTATCTTCGATTGAAACTATCTTATATTCCGGAGGTATGAACGCTCCGAGTGCATTAAGGGTGGTAGTCTTACCTGATGCAGTACCACCTGCTGCCAGTATAGACCTTTTGTATTCAAGTATCAGCCAGAGGAACGCCAGTACTTTTGAATCAAAGGTTCCGTAGTTAACCAAATCGACTGCAGAAACCGGATTGGTTTTGAAACGTCTGATAGTGAACGTTGAACCTCTTCTAGTAACCTCTTTACCGAGAGTGAGATTGGCACGGCTTCCGTCAGTAAGTGTAACATCCTTTATCGGTTCAAGTATGGAGATGTGCTGTCCGGCAGACTGTGCCATCTGCAATACAAAATTATTGAGATCGACTTCGTTGAAAATAAGGTTTGTTTTTGTCGAGCCGTACATCCGATGGTTGATGTAAACTGCGACACCTGGACCATTACAGTTAATATCCTCTATATACGGGTCTTTCATAAGGATATCTATCAACCCAAATCCGGTGTATTTTTTCAGCAGATAGTAGAACAATTTTTCTTTCTGGAACTCACTAAGTTTCATCTGATAAATATTTAACAGCAGTTCATAACGCCTTTTCAGAACATCTTCCCGTCTTTCATCACCCATCAGCAGCATTTCTGAATGGCTCATCTTTTCAAAGGCGTTTTCAATAATGTTGAGACTTTTCTGTTCTCCTTCACTCATCGGAGGTTCCAGTGCTTCATAGACAATCTCCTCACCGTTATAATAAATATGTGCATACTGGAACGGTGGTTCAACTTCATAAGTTACATCCACATCTTTGAAATGCTCACCCATTTTCGGTTCAGATATTTCTCCGACATCAAATCCCGGATCTACAGCTTCTTTAGAACTTGATTTGAATATCTGCTGGATCTTTTTAATTATATTAAAACTGGATTTTTTATCCTTTTCTGCAATATCAGCCGCATTTTCCTCATTTTCTGAATAATTGCCAGTTTCCTCTTGTTCCTGAACCTCTTCCTGTTTCTCTTGTAGAGGTTCTGTATCTTCTGCTTCTTCGGATTCGGGGGTCGAATCTCTTTTAACCACTTTCTTCAGGTTCAGGTCAACCAATACAAAGTCCTCCGGCAATTATTTCCTGTGCCAGGCAGCAATCATTCTGGCACCTGCGTTGATAAGAATCACTATGACGATTATTACAAATGAAGCTGCAAACCCCTCAGATGGTGATATCATATGCGGGTATCTGAAAGCATTGTATATTGTAATAGGAAGAGCAGCAACACTTTCATGGAACGGCAGGAAAGACGAACCAAAAATCAGTTCATCAGAATGAACAATGTCAAGTTTAGGCATGAACTGGGTGTAACCTGCGGTAAGAATTACAACTGCAGACTCTTCGGCTGCACGTCCTGCACTGAGAACTATACCGGTCAATATACCGTCAGTGGCATAGGGTATAGTGACGCCCTTTATGGTGTTCCACTTACTGGCACCGAGTGCATAACTTGCATCTTCAAGCTCTGTTGGTACAGTATCGATTGCTTCTTCTGTTGCACGTTCGATTACCGGCAGTATGAGAATTGCAAGTGCAACAACTGCAGAGATAAGGGACAGGCCATTGGTTACAAATCTCAGGTAATAGGCGAAGAACAATAAACCAAAGATTCCCAGCACAATGGAAGGCGTCCCTGACAGTACATCGATAAAGAAACTGAAATACCGTTTAATGCGTTCGTTTTTAACGTATTTTTTCAGATAGATGGCAGTTCCCACTGCAAAGGGGGTGGCGAGCACAGTAGAGAATACAGCAAGCATCAATGTTCCCACTACAGCATTGCCGATGGCTCCACCGAGTCCAGGATGCTGTGCTTCGGATGTGAATATGAAATATGGTGTCAGGTGCCACCAGCCTTCAAGGAAAATCTTTATTATTATCCCAAACAGGACGCCCAGTACTGCCAATATGGAGAAAAAAGTTACACCTTTAAACATCCTGTCCTTGATGTTTCTTCTGTTCAGTTTTGGTTTCATTTGTTACCACCTACACCTCCAATTACTCTTGCCACACCTACAAGCAACATTTCAAGAGCAAAAAGTACAGCACCGATGGCAAAAAGTGCGCTTCTTGGTTCGGGTTCCGCAATGTAGAAGGTAATATCGTTCAAAATCTTGGATGTCATTGCATAACCGTATCCAAATATAGAAGTAGGAATTACCTGTATGTTGCCCATCAGCATCACGATTGCCATGGTTTCTCCAACTGCTCTCATCATACCAAGAACCACACCTGTAACTATACCGTTTGATGCACTCGGGACAACAACCCTGCTTATTGCCTCCCAATGGGTAGCTCCAAGAGCATAGGCGGCATCCCTGTAAGCAGAAGGCACCGATCGTACAGCATCTTCTGTTATGGATGTTACAGTGGGAAGTATCATTATCGCAAGAACAGTAGACGCCAGTAATACACCTTCACCTGATTTTGTTGTGACATCATTAAATATTGGAATGAAACCAAGAACACTGTCAATGGCAGGGTCTATATGGGATCTGAACAGACCTTCAAGTACATAGAGCCCGAAAATACCGTATACAACCGATGGAATCCCTACAAGAAGTTCTATAAATGGTCTGATTCTGGATGCGAGTTTTCTGGATGCAAACTCAGAGAGATAGATG
Organism: Methanohalobium sp.; assembly: GCF_046546175.1. Classification (NCBI taxonomy): domain Archaea; kingdom Methanobacteriati; phylum Methanobacteriota; class Methanomicrobia; order Methanosarcinales; family Methanosarcinaceae; genus Methanohalobium; species Methanohalobium sp. The sequence goes on from NZ_JBKGYF010000045.1 coordinate 10,577, forward strand.
GCTGTGAATACTGATATAGGTACGGCAAGAACAAGGGTCATTGCAGTTACTATCAGAGTACCCATTATAAATATCCAGATGCCATAGTTGCTTTCCTCGTAGCTCCATTCTGTACCTGTGATGAACCCGATTAGCCCCTGTGACTCGAAGGTAGGATAGGCGATGTAGAATATAAATCCGATGAATGTGAAAATGATAGCAAGTGTTAAAATACTGCAAATAAGAAGTGATGCATGAGGAATTTTTGATTTGATGTTTTTTAAATCCGGTAAAAAATCAGTTATCTCTGAGTCGATATTTTTCCAGTCCATGGTCATCTGTTCGCTTTTTTCAAAAATAAAAAAGGGTTATGCCCTTTCAGGGCATAAACTTACAGTATGTTTACTGGAGTTCTCCTATTGGGAAGTAGCCCATTTCGTCAAAGTATTCGTAGGACTCTGAGCTCTTCACGAAGTTGATGAACTCTTCTGCTTGTGGAGTTGGTTCACCGTTTGTCAGATAGACAAGGTATCTTGTCAGGTCTTCTGGATAATCGGTTGAGGTATCGCTGAGTGTGTTTTTGATTGCTTCTGTGTCAGCTTTATATCCGTCAACATCAAGTGCACTGGCAGAGGTGCTGTCAGCAACAAATCCATAGTCAACAAATCCAAGTGAACATTCTGTATCTTCTACAGCTTTCAGTACACCTGGGTTACCGATTTTTCCAGTTGCGTTGGTTTCGTCGAAGAATGATTTACTGCTTCCATCGGTAATCCAGCCGGATGCAGTTTCTTCAGTACCACTTTCCTTGTCTCTCTGGTATACACTGAGATCTTCATCAGAGTCGGTAGTTAAATTGTAGTCGCCTAGGTCACCATTGGGGATGGTACCATCATCCTTTACATCCTTGTAGAGGTCTTTCAAGTCCTGTTTGGTAAGTGTATCACCTTCACTTACGGATACATCTTCGCTGGCAATGAATGAAACAGCGCTGGCACCGATTACGTGCTCCTGGAGTTCTGAATGGTCATCAAGGTCGACTTTGTGTGATGAAGCACCGATGTCGCATGTTCCCATTTCAGCACCGGAAACTCCTGCACCGGATCCACCGCCGGAGACGGATATCTCGACTGGGTTATTTTCCATGTAAGCTTCAGCGGCTGCTTCTGATACAGGTGCGACAGTGGTACTGCCCTGGATGTTGAGTGTCGTACTGGATTTCTTTGTCATGTCTCCAGTATCTGCATCGTCTGATACATCGTCTGAGAAAGTTCCCATCATTGATCCTACTGCTGCAGCACCTGCGATTGCGACTACAACGAGGACGAGTGTTGCTACGATTGGTGAAACACCTTCGTTGTTTTCAAAAAGACCGTTAAGTTTTTCTTTTATTGCTTCTATAGACATGTATTGGTTCACCCTCATTCTCCTTTGTTTGAGGTAGTGGATAGTGAGCGACCTATTGGGGATTGTTCAGGTCGCTCTATTACCTACAATGCTCAGCATTCTATATAATGATTTTACAATGGATGTATATATAGAATCAAAGTCTATAATATCTATATATATCTAAAATTTTATACATTTAATTTCAAAGATATAGAAAGTATGGTTTGCTGTCGAATACCTATATATTAATTATAACTTCAAAAATAAAATTATTCTTTTGAATCATAATTATCGGATTCATCATAACTGCTTTCTGGACTTCTCTGCAGGTTTTTGGACACGTTTCCGTGTTTTATCAGGGTATTGATTACCGTTAACCCCATGCCTGCTGCAGCTATGAACAAAAAGAAGGTTATCAATAGCCCTTTGAAATCCAGTATATTGAACGATAACCCTGTTACCAGTGAATAGACATTCGCAAGTATATAGGTAACAACTACTGTTACAATAAGGAAAATTGTTGCTATAAAAGCCTTGAATTTCAGAGGACCTTTATCACTACTTTCATCCTTATTTTTCTTCAGATTCAGGATATCTTTTAGCGACTTTGACGACTTTCTCATAAATAGATAGGATGCTCCTGAAACCATACTTAGTAGAATTACTGCCAAAATACCGATAAAGATTGAAGAATCCGGGTTCATGATTTGTCCAAATGATTTGGAGATACCCATGAATCCGGAACTTGAATTGTTGGTTGTTGTTGATGCCTCACCAGAAGTAGTGTCTGATGTAGTTGTATCAGAGGTGTCCTTACCATCGGAATTGCTGCTGTCCTTTGATAACTTTTCAACATCCCATTCCTTTGATGAGTAGTTCCATTGCTGGTTTACCCTGTTTCCTGACTTGTAAAGATTAGACCGGACAACAGCATTATGACCGTTTGTATCCTTGAACTCAACTTTTGCATAGGGTAGGTCGAAATTATCACAGTCAGGTTTTATCTGATAGGACATCTTAAAATGTTTTTCAGGAGGCAGCACAACACCATTTACCTTTATAAAGTGAGATTTATTGGTTTTGCTGACATCGAGTTCCCACTCATTCAACGGCAGATTGCTACCTTCTATACTCTTGTCAGCACTTTTTTTAACATAACCGGCATCATCAGGAATGGTATCTGTAAGGTTAATCCAAGCTCCCCTGTCTCCACTGTTTTTGACCTGTAGCTCTACCTTATATGAACCTTTATCATGTTTTTTCACATTTTTTTCCAGAGTTACATGAGCCCCATGGACTTTGATTTTCAAGTTTTTGGCATCCGATGAAAAAATTTCGCCGTAAAAGTCCTTTTTGTACTTTAGACCTTTGATAGTGTATGTCCCGGGTTTTTTGGGTTTTAACTCGTAGCTTAGAGTGTAGGGGTCATCTCTGGTTATTACATCAGGCTTGTCCTTCTTGTAGACTTTGGTTATAATGAGCCCGTCCGGTATGGATGGTTCGGTTATACTGACATTTTTGACAGGATAGAACCCGTTATTATAAACACCTGCATTGTAAACAATGTATTCATAGGGCTTAAACCATCTTGCATCTGGATAGTACCATGGGCTCATGTTGATTTTATTGGGAGAATCTGTATTTATTACGGATAGTGAATTAGTAGCTTTTAAATCAGGTTCTGTACCTATACATGAAAAAGTTGCAGTCTTATCTGCATTGTGTTTTTCATTAAAAAAATCAATTCCTGATGCTGATGCCGTGATATTCTGGCTAATTTTGTAGGGAGAAGTTTTCCTGTCCCAGGAGGGACCTTCAACACTGAAATTAAAGGATTTTACTTCACCTTTTTTAATACACCCAAGATAATTATGTAATTTCCCGTTAACCACTCTAAAATCGTTTTTTTTCACCAGTTTAAACCCGTTAATATTCACATCCAGTTCGACTTCTTCTATGCACACTTCACCATCATTTTTCACGTTCACATTGATGGTTTTTTCCCTATCAGGCATATATTGGTCGGAAGAAACACTTAAATCCTCAATTTTTTCAGAATTGGGTTTTATCTCAACATCCAACGAAGGTTTTCTTTTTATTCCTTTAAAATATTTAATATGTGCAATAGATGTATCCTTAGAATTTGTACTGATATCTGTTAATTTAAACTTTATCTTGTAGTCCCAATGGAACCAGCTTTTATTGCCTCCGTCATCATAGAGGATTTTATGTTTAACTGTATCATTTTTTGAAATGGATAGAGCTACAGCATCTTTCTGTTCATTGAAATCATCAGCTTTTATAATGTATCTAGTATCATCTACATTAACAGTATCAGTTTTACCCCATTTTATATCTCCACTGCCATGGTTTTCCCATTTAATGTAATCTTCAAGGTCATTAGAACAGCATTCTGCTGCATTTGCAGGGGTCAACATTACAAAAATAGATATGACTGCAGTTAAAATCAGAATTTTCTCAAAAATTTCT
>NZ_JBKGYF010000046.1:0-14315 GCF_046546175.1 Methanohalobium sp.
TTATTTAGTTCTTCGTATCTTACCCAATTACCTTCATCATTTAGAGATTGTTTAACTATGAAGTTTGCCTGGTTGTATAGGTTCTTGGAAATATGACATAACCAGCTAAGGTTTTTATCATAATTTAGGTATATCGTTTCAGTTCTTTTTACCATAACAATCTCCATGATGAATATAATTGATTATATTTTGTGTTATCAATTCTTATATTTTTTACTTATAAAGTAAACTATAAATAAGGTGCTAAGTTGGTACTGACCACTAAAATTTTAATATTTAACCCAAGTTTTAATCGGATGAAATTTATTGCTATCTGTGATTTTTATGTTCTCAGCACTGACCACTCTGGGAATCAAATCAAATCGTAATCTTTTCCATCATCTTTATAATTAATCTGTTTTAATTTCCATCCATTTATATTTTTGAGTTTTTCATATAATTGTATTATACCGGAATCATCTCCGGTCCAGTACAGGTTGATATTGACGTCTTCATTTTCAAGTTGTGTTTTTATAGAATTTGTCAAATAGTGAAGGGCAGTGTCATTTGAAAACGGTACATTGAATGTAGCCCTGTACTTATTACCTGACCTGGCATAGGATACAAGTATATATCCGTTATTTTCATATTCAGTGATTTCTTCGTATTCACAGAAAAACTCACATTCATGGACTGTTGATTTATCTACATTGGATATGATTATCAATATCTCTTTAATCACGTCCACAGGTGAGAGACGTCCAAACCATATAGAAATTTTCCCATAGGTGCATACAATATTGACATCGGACCTTCCCATCTCAAAAAAATTCAATGATTGTGGTGCTAAAGAGATAGGTATATCGTTATCCATATTACTTTTCATTACCTTTCACGTTTATTCTTTTGATGAGAGGAGTGTAGTTATAAGGTCTCTGTCTTTTTTCAGAGTTTTTAATTGATTTGCAGGACCTATAATAGTTAGACGAGTACGGTGGGTGCTTTTTTTGAGCAATTTATTGATGAAGGAATTATTGGTCTGGGATGGATAACTTTCCATTTCGATACCTGAAAAACCTTCGGGTTGGATTTTTGTCATCGTCATTTCGATAAGGTTTGCTTCTTCATCAGGGGTTAAGCCTTTTTCAAGTACCAGTACTTTGTCCTTTTTAACTTCATCAATAATAAATTTGACTTTTTCTACCGGGTTCATCCCTGATAATCTCTCTTCTGAAATCAAATCCATTTGAATACCTTGCATTGTAATCACCCGAACGTTTTTGCAATTTCTTGGTACAGTGTATCGATATTTGTCCCTTCAAGCGCTGATATTGATACCATTGGATGCTGGGGGAATGCATTCATTATGGTGGATGGCGAAGATTCCGGCATGTCGATTTTGTTCGAAACGATTAAAAGGGGCAATTTTCGGGCTTCCATATTACCAACAACAGTGACATTCACCTGTGTAAATGGGTCCTGTGTAGCATCCATAACAAGGATAATACCATCAAGGTTGTCCAACCACTTCACTGCTTCAATAACGCCTTCTGTTGCTTCTTTAGCCCGTCTTTTCGCTTCATCTTCTTCCATATCATAATCCATAAAGTTATGAAAATCAATTTTTGTGGCAAGACCCGGTGTGTCGATGATATCAAGAGAAATAGAATTCCCGTTCGATTGTATTGTGACTCCATCTCTACTTCTTGCACTCCTGGTCTCGTGTTCAATATGTGATACTGGACCCATGGCGTCACCTGTCCAGTCTCTTAAAATACGGTTGGCAAGTGTGGTTTTGCCCGCATTTGGGGGGCCGTAGATACCGATGCGAGCATTCTTTTTTTTCTTGAATAATTTATTCAAAAAACCTCTGAAGTTGTTTTTTAGTAATCTTATTGGACCCATATATATCCTCCAGTAGCGGTGTGGGGTTCAAATTATTAGTATTAATTATAATATTGTTTCTTATTTATTTTTAGATAATATTTTATCCTAATTATAAATGGTGTAGTGATATATAATGTTTGGTGGTTTCCAAAAAACCTTTGAATTAATCTTGTTCTTTCAGTGCCTTAGACATCGCGGAATTTATGGCGATTTCTGCAATGTTTGCTCCATAATCACCTATCCTGTCAATACTGTCTGCCACAGTTCCAAGTGATACAATAGCTTCATGTGAATCGATTTTGAGTAATGTTTCGTTGATTTTTGTGACCTGTTCCCGCATCTGTTCACCCTGGTCAATAACCTGGTTTGCAAGTTCTACATTGGATTCATATAGGGCATCAATACTGTTTTCAACTATTTTCCTCGCGGTGTTGCTTGCATTTTCTATTAAATCGAGTGAATCCTGTTTTATTGAGAAATCCATATTATATGCAATTTTGGCTATTTTTCTTGCATGGTCTGCAATGCGTTCAAGGGGTGCCGCGGTCATCCTGAAATCATGGTACTCATCGATTGTAGTTTCAGCGGTATCCGGAAGCTGGGCACCCCGCAATACAGCCCTGAATTGTTTGGATATCAGTAGAAACAGCCGATCTACTTCATCATCTCTGTGAATGACATCCATTGCCAGGTCCGAATCCTTTGTTTTGAGTGCGCGTATGGCATCCTTGTGCATGGAATTTGAAATCAAAAACATTCTTTTAACGCTTTTTTTGATGGAAACTTCACTCGGATTCAGGAGGTCTTGTATTATGACACTTTTTGATGTTTCTTCAATTATTTCTGGACCAATGAGTTTGTAGCATACATCCCTGATGATATTTTTTTGTTCTGCCATTATGCGTTTTGATTTAAATTCTATTATATTAAAACCGGCAAGATATGCTGCAATTATTTCCCGAGTAAGTGCATCACCCATTTTACCGGTGATGTCCCGTTCTTTCTTCTGGACAGGTGAACTTTCTGAAACAGGGTTAATGACAAGGCTGCCATCAGGATGCTGTTGTAAGAAAACCTGTGAACCGGATATTATACCCACCTTTTCAGCCCATTTCTTGGGGAGTGAAATGATATAGGTGGAACCACCAGTTTGCTGAACTTTTCGTGATTCTATGGTAATCCCTCAGTTATAGGTATATAGACATATATTTTATATATAGTAACTAATAATATTTCGGGTATATTTATAACTTGTTGCTAAATATATGTTTTAGCTTAGCAGAACCTTTATATATGGTTATGTTTGGTTGAACATAACGATGTTTAATATAAAACGCGATGATATATTAAATATAACATGTATAATAGGGGTGGTTCTTGTTGTTTTTGCAGGAGTCGGATGCATGAGTGATACCGGTGAGAGCAGTAAAGAAGGTAACCAGGGTGATATGTCACAACAGCAGGATAATGTGGTTCTGAATGTGTACCATGCAGGAAGTTTAACAATCCCCTTTAAAGAACTGGAACAGATGTATGAACAGCGAAATCCCAATGTGGACGTGCGGCGTGAAGCTGGCGGAAGTGTGGCTACTGTAAGAAAAGTCACCGAAGTTGGAAAACAGGCAGATGTAGTTGGAGTTGCGGATTACAGTCTGATACCTGATATGATGATGCCTGAATATACCGAATGGTATTCTGCATTTGCCAGAAATCAGATTGTTATAGCCTATACAGAAGACAGCAAGTACAGTGATGAAATAAACCAGGATAACTGGTATGATATTCTCAGAAGACCAGATGTAACTTTCGGATTCTCCAATCCAAATGATGATCCATGTGGTTATCGTTCACAGATGGTCACCCAGCTTGCTGAAATTCACTACGACGACTCACAGATTTATGATGACCTCATGGCATCTAACACAGCAATGGAAACAACATCCAAAAATGGAACCTATACTGTTGTTGTTCCAAAATCTGAAAACATCAATCCCAACAGTGACAAAATTATGATGAGAAGTATGGAGACTGAACTATCATCAGCGCTTGAAACGGGTGAAATCGATTACTTCTATATTTACAGAAGTGTCGCTGTACAGCACGGTTTCGAATTTGTTGAATTACCTCCAGAAATAGACCTTAGTTCAGTGGAACATGAGGATATGTACAGTAAGGTAGAAGTTAAAAGAGGAAACGGTACTTCAACAGGTAAACCGATTGTCTATGGAATCACCATACCGGGTACTGTAAATCAAAATGAACATGCCGTAGGATTTATAAAACTCCTGCACAGTAAGGATGGACAGCGGGTACTTGAAAACAATGGTCAACCTCCAATTGTACCAGCATCAACTAACGATGTTGATAAAGTGCCTGAAGAATTGAATAAATACTTTTAAATTAAGTTAAAAGAGAAAATATGCCAGAAATAAAAAATAAAATCAATAATTTAACACAGTTAAATCCACTGATGGTACTATTTTTCTTTTTACTTTCTGTCTTGTTGTTTTTTGTATTTATTACACTTTTTAATATGATATTTGAGCAGATAGTCTTGGATTTTTCAGGACTTGTGGAAGCTGCAAGGGACAATTCTGTGTTAGAGGCAATATTCCTCTCGCTGTATACCGGATTCCTCGCAACTCTGATATCTTTTATACTGGGAGTGCCTGCAGCCTATATACTTGCAAGAAAAGATTTCATTGGTAAAAGAATTGTTGAAAGTATACTGGACATTCCTGTGGTGGTGCCTCATACAGTGGCAGGCATTGCGCTTCTTACGATATTCGGTGCTAACGGTTTAATTGGAGCTCCACTAGATTCGATTGTCCAGTTCAGGGATGCCTTGCCCGGTATAGTTGTAGCAATGCTTTTTGTATCAGCACCTTATCTTACAAATTCAGCACGTGAAGGTTTCCAGAACATTGATCCCAGGATGGAAAATGCTGCAAGGTCATTGGGAGCTCCGTTATGGAAGGCATTTCTCTTTATAACATTTCCACTTGCATCACGCCATCTTCTTATTGGTTCGATCATGTGCTGGGCACGTGCAATCAGTGAATTCGGAGCTGTTATTATGCTTGCTTATTATCCGATGGTAGGTCCAACCCTGATTTATGAACGTTTCACATCCATGGGACTTTCTGAATCCAGACCTATAGCAGTTTTGCTTATACTAGTCACCCTTACTATATTTGTAATTCTTAGATTAATATCTTCAGGCTGGCGCAGATATGATAGAGATTAAGAATCTATTTAGAAACTGGGGGGATTTCTCGTTAAAAAACCTCAATTTAACAATTCAAAAAGGCGAATATTTTGTACTGCTCGGTCCAACGGGCGCAGGAAAGACACTGGTTCTGGAGCTTATGGCAGGTTTTTATCAGCCCGATGAGGGCAACATATCTTTCAACGGGAAATATATCGATGATCTCCCACCTGAAAAACGCAATATCGGTTTTGTTTATCAAAATTATTCGTTATTTCCTCATATGAATGTTGAAAAGAATATCGGTTTTGGGGCACGTATGAGGGGTATTAAAGATGCCAAAAAAGTAAGAGAGATTGCAGAATACCTCAACATATCTCATATACTCCATAGAAATCCTATAACATTGTCAGGTGGTGAGCAGCAAAGAGTGGCACTTGCAAGAGCCCTGATTATTAATCCCGATATATTGTTACTGGATGAACCACTGAGTGCACTCGACCCAAGGACACAGGATGAGACCAGAAAAATATTGAAAAAAGTGCATGATGATACAGGAGTGACAGTGGTTCATGTGACCCATGACCAGACTGAAGCAAGAGTGCTGGCAGACAGGATAGGAATCATGATGGATGGAAGGTTAATGCAGAAGGGGGCTCCGGATGAAATATTCAACAAACCTTCTGATAACAAAGTTGCAGATTTTGTGGGTGTAGAAAATATATTTAAGGGTACTGTTATCACAAATAATGAAGGTGTAATAAGCCTGGATGTGGATGGAAGCAGTATATACGCTATATCTGATTATGAAGTAGGAGAGACAGTATACGGCTGTCTTCGACCTGAAAATGTTACAATCAGCAAAACACCTGCTAAAAGCAGTGCCAGAAATACATTTAAAGCAACCGTTGTGGAAATGGAACTAATGGGTGTACTATTGAGGATAAAATTGAAGATAAGTCAGGGTTTTATGATTAATTCATTAATTACAAGACAGTCTGCAACAGACCTTGACCTGAAACCCGGTGATGGTGTGATAGTGTCTTTTAAGGCTACTTCTATACATATAATTTGATTGCATAAAGTGTAAAAATGAAAGCCAATACGAAGTTATGGTTAACCGAAGACGGTAAGCCATTGATAGGTAAAGGTAAAGCCCAATTGCTAAAATCCATTGATGGAGAAAAATCCCTGAATAAAGCATGCAAAAAACTTGGTATATCCTATAGGCATGCTTGGAAGATGTTGAAAAAAATAGAAGAAAGGGCGGATAACAAGGTAGTGGAATCTGTTAAAGGAGGTAAAAATCAGGGTACTTATCTTACTGATTTTGCCAAAGAACTGCTCCAGGAATACGATAACCAGATGAACATAATCCATGAGACGGTAGAGGATGAAACCTTCTGGGAAAGTGTGGGACTTAAAATAAGTGCCAGGAACCAGATGTCTGGAAAAGTGGTTTCAGTGGAAAACGGAGATGTTATATCCAAATTGAGCATCTCAATAGACCCGACAACAATCAAATCCCTGATAACCAGGGAGGCGGTTGAAAAACTGGATATCAAGGAAGGTGATGAGGTCTACGCTATTGTAAAATCAACTGAAGTGATGATAGCAAAAAAGTGATGTTATGTTATTTATTCACCACTTTTTCTTTTTCTTCCTCTTACCAGTTTCATGTACCCGATTATTGCCAGTCCAATTAATGCTAGCAATACTAAAATGTATACCAGACCTATATGATTGTTTAACTGGTCACCAAGGGTGATCGCCGGTAGTGTCCTAACCTGAACCTTTTGTGTGTCGGATATCTGCTCATCCCCATCCATATCTTCGTATTTAATCTCGCTGTTTATAGCATACATTTTCGAAGTAGCTGTCTGGTCAACATTCAGGTTGAACACGCCTTCAGCACTTTCGCCGGGTGCAAGAGAGCCCAAAAATGCCTGGTCATCGGTTGTACTAAACGGGTCTGATGCAGTAATTCCGACAGTTGCATCCTTTACAGGTTGGTTACCTATGTTTTCGTAGGTGACAGTAAGTACCCCCTCCTCACCTGCTCGAAGGTCTGCGCTGACATTGGTGACATCGAACTCTGCTTCATCTTCTATTCTGATTGGTATTGTATGGTTCTGGGATTTTGAGTCGTACCATATACCAACCTCAAGGTTTGTTATATCACCATTGCTTACGTTGTCACCGCTTACCTGGACATTTTTCTGGTAACCATAGAGTGTATTCAGGATAAGTGGATAGGTACCAGGTTTGGCATTTTCTTCAATCTCTATGGTGAATTCAGGAGGTATATCAGTTTCCTCACCTGGTGGTAATGATCCGGATTCCTGTGGAGAAGATTTGACTTTTATGGACTGATGCGGAGATTCAAGAGTTGATACTATACCGATGGCGGTTGTCTTCTGAGTCTCATAATCCATCTCTGTTTTCTGGAGTGCTTTTTCCAATTTGGTTAAAGCATCCTCTTCAGATTCAAACCCAGTTATCACACCTTTGTTGGCAAGGTTAATTGTAAGAGATGTGGTCTCACCCTTTGAAAATTCATTATTTCCAACGATATTCGCGGTTAAATTTGGACCACCATATGTTGTATAAAAATTATCATCAAAATTGAAATTTTCAGGCATATGGGTTGTAATTGTTCTGGAACCCGGTATTGAGACATCCTGGCTTTCAAGGAATGCAGTGACGTTTCCATCAGATGGAAGACTGTATCCTGTATCTGCCTGTGCAGGCATGGTTAAGACCATGGTCAAAAATATTATAATCATTATAGATTTTGTATATTTACTATCACTCATAGGAACACCTCATAATCTACAAATGTAATATTAATCTCCTTTATTTCTAGTTCTTACTGTGTCAACTATAAGGTAGATAACAAGAGCAAGAATTGTCAGTATCACCAACACACTAAAACTGAATCTACTTTCAGCAGTTGTGACATTAACATGTGTCTTTAGGTTATCAGAAAACGCAATATCTCTGTCATCATCATAATATCTTATTTCACTGTTTAATACGTATTTTTTTGCTACTGCATCAGAACTTGCGGTGGCTTCGAAGTTGGCAGTTTTACTTTCACCTGGTTCCAATCTACCAAGGTTTACTTGGGAATCTTCAATACTCAATGGCCGCATGGCAACAATTCTTGCAGTAGCATCATCTGCAACAAGTTCACCTGTATTTTTGTATGTTATTTCCAAACTTCCGGTGCTGCCTGATGATATACTGCTGTTTATTTGTGTTATCTGGAAGTCTGCTGATTTTTTGATTGCTATCGGAATATCAATGGTTTTGTTTTCGGTTCTGTAATGTGTAGTGTGGTCAAGGTCACTGATTCCAAGGTGGACCTCTTCACCACCTGTCATTCTTACTTCACTTTGGTATTCATAGGTGATTGGGAGTTTGAGTATATATTCACCAGCAGGTGTCTTGTCAGAGATATCTATAGTGTATTTTAGGGGTTTCTTGAGAGTCTCCCCTGATGCCAGTTTTTCGATTACTTGTCCACTGTTTCCAGAATCGACATCTATATAGGGTGAAGTAGATGTAAGGTTGGTTTTGATACCCTGTGCGACTGTACGCTTTTTTTCATATTCCATTTCTTTTTGAGCTAGGTGTCGTTCGGTTTCATTCTTTGCATTTTTAACTGATTTGAAACCATTGAGTATGCCTTTGTTTGCTAGATTAATCTCAATTTGGACAGTATCTCCTCTCTTAAATTCAGTGTCCCCAAGAACAGATGCATAGATATCAGGTTTTCCAAAACTTTCATAATAATTTACTGAATAATGCTGGTTGGGTGGCAGGAATTCCTTGGACTGAATTGTAGGGGTAAACAGGCATGTGAATATTAATGATACAATTGTAAATATCACTATTATATTGAAAAGTTTTCTAGCATATCCCTGATTTTTATAATTGCTAATCATTGAGCATCCGCCTCAGTAATATTATTGGTTAAATCTTCTGTATTCTGTTTCCTTTTTTCTCGATGTCTATCGAGCAGAACAATTACAGCCGGAAATACAATAAAGGTGGCAAGCAGTGCAAGGGCGACGTCTATAACGGTAACTAATCCGAAATTTCTGTTCATGGAGAATGGTGATGCCAGTAATGCTGAAAACCCGAAAACAGTTGTAAATCCAGAGGTTACAATCGCTTTCCCGATTTTCTTGCTGGATTCGCGCATGGCTTCAACAGGACTTGCACCATTATCTTTTTCTTCAAAATACCTCTCCATCATAAGGACAGCGTATTCTGACCCGATTCCTAGAATCAATGCTCCCAGAGTTGCAGTCATCGGTGTATATTCGATTCCTGAGTAATACATCACACCGCCAGCCCATCCAACTACCATAAACATGGTTAATACAGGAGTGAGAGCTTTTAACCAGTCACGGTATATGAAAAGAAGTCCTGCAAAAATAAGCCCCAGTCCCAAGAATGTCATTGCTATTCTGCCAGAGGTAAGTGCTGTTATAACTGTGGTAAATACAATAGAATTTCCGGTAATTGTGACATCAGTACCAGCAGGTGGTTGCGACCATGATATATCGTCTTTGACAACATTTGAGAGTTCCTCTATCCCTTCAATACCCAGATCATCCATTGCATCTCCCATATCCAGGTTCATCAAAAGCATGGTATTGCCGTGAATGTATCGGTCCTTCTGACTTTCAGGCATCTGGTTATAAATTTCTTGGATTTTGTCACTACTATCAGGGATTTTGCCAGAATTCATCGATTTGATAACAGGTATGATACTACTGGAGTCATATATGTGGCTTCTTGAATCCACCTCATGGTCACTGAATTCATCCATCCATTTTAATACTTCAGGGTCTGTGTTGTCATCTACTTTGATAATGAGATTGAGCTGGTCATTGCCACCTACAATATCGAAGAGATGCTGCATTTGAACGAGTGCTTTCATGTCCTGGGGTACAAAGGTTTCAGTATCAGTTTCAATGGGTACGTCCTGATCTACATACAACCCTGAAACACATAATAAACCAGCAATAAGTAAAATTGGTATGGGATGTTTTACTGCGAATGAGCTGATTTTTTCAATGTAGCGCTCTATAGCATCTGTTTTATGGTTGCTGGAGTTTTCAATATCCTCATTGGAGCTGTAATCTTTTTTGGAATTGATAATACTAGTTATATTGCTGTCTTTCTTGAAAAGGGTATCAAGGCCGTAGATTACAGATATACCGACAAACAGTGATGAAATAAAGCACATCAGTATTCCTATAAGCAGTAGTTTTGCAAAGTCCTGGGTCATCGGAACTGTAGATGTAAACAGGGAAACAAATCCAAGTGATGTTATAACAAGTGCAATCAATACAGCAGGGCCTGTATGTTTTACGGTTTCAATTACAGCTGTTTTCTCATCATGTCTGCGTTCAAGTTCTTCCTCGATTCTGTTGTGGAACTGTATAGCATAGTCGATACCAAGACCGATGAGTATAGGAAACGCAGACATCGAGACCATGCTCATTGGAATTCTCAGATAACCCATTGCTCCGAAGGTATAGATTATACCAAGAAATACAATACATAGCGGCAACAATCTAAACCTGACATGCCTGAAAACCAGATACAAGGCGATAACCATCAATACAGCAGATATAGCAAGTAGTGGAGGCATGCTTTCATTCATGAGATTCTCCATTTCTATCATGAAAGCAGACTCACCGGTAACTTTGACAGAATAACCGGGTGGGAAATTGGCCATTGAAACGGATTCTTCGGTTTCATGGAGTATATCTTCTAACCTGTCATTGCTTATATCACCGGCTACCTCTATAAAGAGTATAGCATGAGTGTCGTCAGGTAACACTTCATCGGTTTCTGTTCTGGATAATAGAGATTCTATATCTTCCTGGTTGTCCGGTATTTCACGTTTACCATTTTTTTGGTAGTTCATATCTTCAACAATAGATGCTGCACTTGTTACCTGTTCAACTCCAGACAGTGGTTCTACTTGTTTTTCCACCCTGTCTAGAGCTTTTATGACTTCTGGAATTTTGACATCACCACTTTCTACAAGTACAGCTATGGATTGGGTACTGAAAAGGTTCAAATAAAGATGGTCGTAATTTTGATAGAGCTGGGTGTCTTTTTCTACATAGGTTTCAGTACCTGAAATCATCTCTATATTCTGAGCACCCTGGAAAGAAACAAATACCAGAAGGAATGCAATAATAAGGATAACTATTGTATGGTTTTCTATAAAGTATCCCAGTTTTTCAAATATGTTTTTGATGTTGATTCACCCAGTTAATATTTTATAGAAAGATTATTATATATACCATTTTTACAATCGGTGATATTTGCTCAACTGTTAGGTTGTTGAAAACGAAGAATTTATATTTATAGCTTTCACTCGATATTAAACCCAAAAGGAGTGTAAACGATGGATGATAATAATCTGTTGAGGGATCTGGGATTGAACAAATATGAAGCATCAGCATATCTAACCCTGTTGAATGAGGGGATATCAGATGCTAACACAATATCTCAGAGATCAAATATACCTATGGGTAAGGTTTATGAGGTTCTGGAATCTCTTAAAAATGAAGGACTGGTTGAAATCCAGGATTCCAGACCTAAAAAATACCGGTCAGTAGATCCCAAAATAGCACTCAACAATTATTATCTAAAGAAAAAAAAAGATACAGAAAATGAGCTTGACAGGATCAAGGAAACAGTATCAAAGGCTGAAGAAAAACTGGCTCAGTATACTTACCCTGATTATCAGGAAAATACGTTCTGGTCAATGATAATGGAGGCTGATGAACATTTAAAATTTGTTAAACAGCTTTCTGGAGAGACAAAAAATGAGATATGTGTTGTACATCAGTACACATTAAAATCCTTTAAACCATCTGAATTTTCAGAAATCTATCCATCTATTTTTGATTATATGTTCCCACTGATATACAGGGGCGTTAGAATCAATGTCATCACCCCTGATTCCTATTTTCTAACACTTCTTAAACAGAAATATGAATCGATTTCAGATGAACATCTAAAGGAAAGGATTGAAAGTTTTGTAAAGGTAAGGGTTCTTGATACCAAACATGGGTTCACGTTGATTGATAATTATATGGTTATACTTGATGTGCAAAACCCTCTTCAACCAAACAAAACAATGGGTTTAATAAAGATTTATGATACCAACTTCTCTCACAAACTAAAATCAAAGTTTAATGAATTATGGAAACTGGCTGGCAAATTTGCATTATCCGGTTATAGTTGAAATTCCAAACTTATATATTATTCTCTGGTAATTATCAGATAATCAGTCTAAAGAGGTATTATATTGGACGATACTAGTACAAAAATCGGTGACGTGACCATAAAATGGCTTGGTCATGCAGGGTTTATGATAAAAGCTTCTGAGCTGACGATACATATTGACCCCTATGTACTGCCAGATATGGTAAATTTTGAAGACCAGGCAGATATTCTTCTGATAACCCATGAACATTTTGACCACTGCAATCCTGAATCCATCAAGAAGGTTCGAAAAAGTAATGCTACTACCCTTATACCTGAGAACCTTACACTGGAGTTCAAAGGGGATGCAAGGCGAATAGGTGAAGGTGATATACTGCATGACCACCTGTCAATAAAGGGTATCAACATAGAAGTTCTGCCCGCATACAATATTAATAAACAATACCATCCAAAAGGAGAAGGTGTAGGGTACCTGATAGAGATAGGTGGAGTTAGAATTTATCATACAGGTGATACTGATTTTATACCGGAGATGAAAGATGTATCCGCTGATGTTGTACTGGTGCCTATTGGAGGAACATATACCATGGATGAAACCGAAGCTGCGGATGCGGTTGCAGCTATATCCCCAAGGATGGCGGTACCGATGCATTACAATTATGTGGAAGGAACAGAGGGAGACCCTGAAAAATTCAGACAGCTGGTCAATGAAAAAAATCCAGATGTTGATGTGGTAATTTTAAAATTTGAACGACAATGTTAAGGATATGTTTATGGGTCGTGCACGTAAAAAAAAGAAGGCTATAATTAAAGATATAGCATATCAACGAATACAATTACTCTTGAATCTTGCAGAAGATGAAGCCAGGCAATCTCATCTGGAACGGAGCAACAGGTATACCTATCTTGCCAGAAGAATCGGGATGAGACATCGTATCAGGCTTCCTAGAGAATTAAAGCGCAGGATATGTAAACACTGTAACTCCTATCTTTTACCAGGGAAAACATCAAGAATCAGGTTAAAAGGTATAAATGTAACAGTTACCTGTCTTAACTGTGGTAATCAGATGAGATATCCTTATAAAAACACTGGTAAAAAAGGATGAATCCGGAAATTAATTGATACCAGCTATTGTTTTTAACAACTGCATGATCCCATAGGTAACTATCACAAACACTATGGCTGTGATGGCAAATACAAATAGGTTCCTGTATACTATATCTTTTTCAGAACCTGCATCAACCAGTCCACCGGAGCATCCTGATCCGCATGAACTGCAACTGCTTTCTGTATCACAGCTTTTATCGGATTTATTACGGGTTTTTAGTGGGACTGTATGGGTATCATAGGACATTTTTCCATCTCTTTTTTGTCTAATTTGTATAGAAAATTGATATGATATGGACGACGAGAGGGGGATTCGAACCCCCGAGGCGCAGAGCGCCACAGGATTAGCAATCCTGCGCCTTACCGGGCTCGGCTATCTCGTCATGTATTACGGGTTTAGATGGCGGACACGCCTCAGGTCGATGCCCTTCCCGTAATCAAGTTATCTGTGGTTTCTTCTCCACCCCGCAACCCTGCAAGCGACGACTGTCCGTAGTCAGTCTGCTCCCTTCCGGGCCTAGACCGGTCTCCACGGTTAAGATACGAAAACCTACCTTCCGATAAGCCTCCGCATCAACAGCGTCCAAGCAGGACGGGGCTTCTCAGTTGAAACCACAGGTTTGAAAACGAGAAGGACACCTTCCATCGGCTTCGCCTCCTGCGTATCGGCGTTTTTCAGGTTACAGGTGACGCCGAGCCACCCAGGCTAGCCCGCCGGACTATACATAATGCATCACAATTTATAAAATTATCCCTTATTTCATTCTTTTCATTTTTAAACCAACAAGTACGTTATTATAATTAATAAAATCGGCATTGGTATCCAACTAGTGTTATATGGTATAACCACCTATATACATATGTGAA
>NZ_JBKGYF010000047.1:0-13387 GCF_046546175.1 Methanohalobium sp.
AGCGTATGAAAGACGGAGCAATCCTTGCCAATTCCGGACATTTTAATGTGGAAATTAATATTGATGAACTTGGATCCATATCCCGGTCAGTCCGTACGGTACGTAAAAACATAAAGGAATACAATCTCGGGGTTAGAAGAATATATCTGCTTGCTGAAGGGCGTCTTGTAAATCTTGCAGCAGGAGACGGTCATCCTGCAGAGGTTATGGATATGAGTTTTTCAAATCAGGCAATGTGTATCCGCCATCTTGCAAGTAATATGCTGGATGTGGGAGTACATTCAGTACCTCAGGAAATCGATAATTATATCGCTGTTCTGAAATTAAAAGCCCTTGATATTGAAATTGATGAACTGACACCTGAACAGGAAGAATACATGCGTGACTGGGAACACGGTACGTGATGAATATACTAAGAAGAATTTCCCAAATTCAATTAGCTTTACCTAAACACAGATTGTATCCTTTATAATCCCAATCCTTTTATACCCCATCTAAATACCTGAAATAGCCATGAAATACGATGTAGTTGTTGTAGGTGCAGGACCCACAGGATCAATTGCAGCCCGTTATGCTGCACTCAATGGCGCAGAGGTACTTCTTATTGAAGAGCACCAATCCATTGGTTCACCTGTAGGATGTACCGGGTTGCTCAGTACAAGAGCAGTTTATGAGTGTGACCTTGAACCTTCAGATGATTTTGTATTAAATTCTGTCAGAGGAGCGTTTGTATATCCGCCTGATGGTACATGCCTGCCGATTGATGGAGGTCAAACAAAAGCATATGTGGTGTCCAGAAAAATATTTGACAGGAAACTGGCACAGTTGGCAGCAGAGGCAGGTGTAGATGTACTTCTCAGGACAAGGGCAGTTGGAATCGAGAACAGTTCTAGGATCCAGAAACTTTATGTCGTAAATGAAGGTGTGTCAGAAACCATCGAAGCCAATGTTGTAATCGGTGCAGATGGGATTCGTAGCAATATATCACAGATGACAGGTCTTGGAAATGTGGGAAAAATAATTTCCGGTATACAGATTGAAGGTTTGTATGAATCCAGAAATAGTGATTTTGTGGAAGTTTTTCCAGGTTCATATGCACCGGGTTTTTTTGCATGGGCTGTACCTATATCAAACAATATTTCAAGGGTTGGACTTGGAACCACTGAACCTGATGCAGTTCAATACTTAAACCGGTTTTTAACATCAAATCCTGAAGTATCCAGAAGATATGGGGGAAATATGATGGATTTTGTGGTTGGTGGTATACCGGTTGGAACACTGGATAAAACCTTTACAGATGGTGTTATTGTTGTTGGTGACGCCGCAGGACAGGTTAAACCTACATCAGGTGGTGGAATTTATCCCGGGGCATTATGTGCAAAAATAGCAGGAGATATTGCAGCAAAATCTGCGATTAATGGTGATTCATCAGAATATAATCTGTCAGAATATGAAAAAAGGTGGAAATCACGTATAGGTAGAGAGCTTGATATCGGAATGAAAATCCATGAATTTGTTGGAGGCTTGGAAGATAGAAAGCTGAATGAGTTTGTATCTTCAATAAACAACCCCGGAATGCTTGATACGATAACAAAGTATGGTGATATGGATCACCCATCGTTGCTGGTAAAGAAAATGCTTCACCCATCCAATTCAAAATCGGTTTTAAAGATATGCTGGTGGCTTGCAGAAACTGTTACTTAATGCTATTTTATTTCAATTTCTACTTATAATTTTTAATTATCAGTAAACCTTAACTATCAGTATATACTCACTCCTTTAACAGTCTTAAGTTTCAGCATTTCATCAACAAGGTATCCCGGTACTTTAGAATCTGTTATAATGGTAAGTTTTGGTTCATCCTTAAAATAGGGATCATCTGAAACTGCCTGTCTTATACTTATATTATGATTTGCAATCACATAAGCTACTTCGGCAAGTATTCCTGTGCTTGCTGCGTCCTCAGGCGTGATTATAATAACACCAAGGCCCAGTGAAGGGGCAACATCCCTCAGGAATGGTATAGATGTTATGTTCTGGAATATTTCTGTTAACATCTCGTCCTTTAGTATTGTTTCTATAGTAGCATCAATCACCCGTCTGTCCACATTGACTTCTCTGGCAAGCTGGGTATGAGGTATTTCAATTACCCCGGATTTAACTTTCTTATTATTATCTACCTGAAATCCCCGTTCAAATAGTATCCGTAAAACTTTTTCCTGTGCTGGATGGTTTTTGAATTTCTCAATTATGGGTTTCCACATGCAATCACATCTCTATATTCATTTTGTTTGGATAACTGTTATTGTTTCGTAATTGATTCTAACTTAATGTATTGTCGTGTAGCAGATATTTTATATATTTAAAATACAGTCTTAGAATGGTTTGTCATAATAAACGAGGTTATAGAAAATTTTGGTAAACAGTATTTATACTAATTAATGCTATTAGTAAATTGAATAGATAATATTGTTATAATTACAATTTATATATTTAACTTAATAAACTTGAAAAACACAGCGTAGTGTTCATATAACAGCAAAATCAATAGATACTAATCATAAACATCATCAAAATTAATGATGAATATATCAATTTCCATAATAATATCTTTGAGGAGGTATACAGTGAAAATATACAGTGATTATGACGATCTTCCCAAAATAAAGCTCCCACATGGTCAGGAAATTTTTATCAGTGATAGTACCATCCGTGACGGGGCACAAATGCCTGGAATTGTAATGAAACCAAGCCATAAATTACAGATTTATGAATATCTTCATGAAATTGGTATTGAAAAACTGGAAACATTTGTGTTCAATGGAAGAGACCGTAAAGCTGTATATGAAATGTTTGACAGGGGATATGAAAAACCTGAAATTACTGGGTGGGCGAGGTCATCCGAAAAGGATATCGACATGGTACTGGATGTTGATGGAATAGAAGAAACCGGTTTGTTGATGTCTGTATCAGATGCTCATATATTTGATAAAATGGGGTTGCCCACCAGGGAGGCGGCAGAAGAAAAATATCTGAATGCACTCCAGTATGCAGTCGACCATGGTTTGCGGACAAGGGTTCATATAGAAGATATGACACGTGCTGACAATTACAATTTTGTTTATCCAATGCTTGAAAAATTACTGGAAATTGATCCCAATACTACGATAAGAGTTTGCGATACACTTGGTTATGGAGTTCCATTCCCTGAAGTGGATGAACCGTATGGCATACCTTCTATTATGAAATACCTAAAAAATGAACTGGGTGCTGTAAACATAGAAACCCATATACACGATGATTTTGGACTATCACTTGCCAATTCAATTGCAGGGTACTGGTACGGAGCTAATTGGTCCAGCCTTACATTCCTGGGAGTCGGAGAACGTGCAGGTAATGCAGAGTTGGAAAAATTACTCCTCTTCTTATCCCAGCGTGTAGAGGGTTTTGAAAAGTACAACCTTGAACCGATTTCTGATATTGCCAGATACATAGAAAATGAACTTGGCATCAGAATCCCCAAAAATAAATCGGTAGTAGGTAAAAATATATTTGCCCATGAATCAGGTATTCATTCATCAGGTGTGATTAAAAATCCGTTCACCTATGAACCATTCAAGCCTGAACTTGTTGGAAGAGAAAGAGAAATTCTTGTAGGTGAATCCTCAGGTATCGGAGTTCTGCGGCATAAGGTACAGGAAGCGTTGAACGAATTGATGGGTGTACATACAGAGATCGATAAGGATGATTCGCGTTTAAAAAATATACAGTCTGAAATCCAGGCACTTTTTGATAATGAAGAAAGGCAGTCATGTATTTCAGATGAAGAAATAAAGACCTATGTACAGAAGTATTTCCTTTATGAACCCTTGCTGAAAAAAAAACCATCTAAAAAGGATTATTAAATATAAACGGGTATAAGAGCGGTTCAGCTTATACCCTTTTTGATTTAGGCTTAAAGTTTTTCTACTTCTTTTTCTGTAAATTCAGCGATTCGATTTGCCATCTCACTGAGTTTTGCACTGCCTCCAAGGTCGTATGTTAAGTATTTACCTTCCTTCATCACTTCATCTACAGCATTAAAGATTGCCTGTGCCTTTTTTTTCTCATCGAGATAATCAAGCATCCATGCACCTGCAAGTATAGTTGCCACAGGGTCGACTTTGTCCTGTCCCTGATATTTTGGTGATGACCCGTGAGCGGGTTCAAACATGGCGAAATTGTCACCAATATTGGCGGAATATATCAGACCTATGCTTCCTATAAGTGCTGAACATTCCTCACTTATGACATCCATGAACAGGTTGGTAGAAAGCAGTATTTTTTTATTGAAATTCTGGGGGTTCTTTATCAACTGCTGGGCGATATTGTCGATATGGTATTCCCATACATCGATGTCAGGGTAGTTTTCACCTACTTTATTAACTTCTTCCAGGAATACTCCATCGGTCTGTTTCAGGATATTGCTTTTATGGATGGCTACGACTGTATCATAGTTTCGTCTTTTCGCTTCTTCAAATGCGTATTCTGCAATCTTTTTGCTTGCGGTTCTTGTCACCTTTCTTAATGCAATGTGAGCATCATCGGTAATCTTTGCTTCTTCTCCAAAATAGAGGCCTTCGGTGGCTTCTCTTACACAAACAAAATCAACATCTTCAAGCGGTACATTGGTGTTCGGAAATGTCTTTGTGGGACGAACGTTTGCATAGAGGTTGTATCTCTGCCTGATGGATACAGCTACACTTTTTGGAGTACCGATACCACCGGGTGTTGTGGTTGGACCCTTAAAACAGGCATCAGCGTTTTCAAGTAAATCCCAGGTTTCTTCAGGAATCAGTGTATTGCCACCATTTTCTTCCCACCATCCTGCGCCGGCTTCACATGGTACGAATTCAACACTGGTTTTTGCCGCATTTACTACCTTCATCATCGCTTCAACAAGTTCTGGACCTACTCCATCACCTTTTATTACTGCTGCTTTTTTGCTCATTTTTTAATCACCGGGTTCCCTTAATATGTGTTTTATTATAAAATCCTGCACTATTTAACCATTGATATTTAAAAATGTTAATTATATTTATCATGGAATAGTGATTAATTTATGAAGGAATAGTAGAGGATAAAATTATGTTATTGAAAAAATTACATTTGCTATGTTTCATCCCTCTATATTCGTCTGATAATTCATCCAAATATTTTATCTTAGATAAAACCATTTTTGAATAAAAAGATGTGATGAAAAATGTCTGTAAAATCCAGCTTCCCGATAACCGATAACCATATGCATATCGACCCGAGAGCAAGGGGTTTGTCTGCAGTAAAGGATTTTAAGAACACGGGTGGTACTCATATTTTTCTTGTGACAAAACCAAGCTGGACACTGGGTGTTAAAATATCAAAACCACAGGATTATACTGCTGTTTTTGATGAAACCATTAATATTACAAAACAGACCGAAGATGTAGGTGTCAAATCATTTCCTGTACTGGGAGTGCATCCGGCAGAAATTAACAACTTAACCGATAATCTGGGTATGAATCTGGATGATGCAGTTGAAATCATGAAAGGTGGACTTGACCTTGCAGCTCAATATGTAAGAGATGGGTATGCAGTAGGGATAAAAACAGGCAGACCGCATTACCCGGTATCTGATAAGGTCTGGAACGCATCCAATGAGGTAATGGAACATGGCTTTTCTCTGGGTGCGGAAATTGATTGTGCAGTACAGCTTCACACCGAAAGTGTCGGAGAACCTGAACTCAATGATATTACAAAACGGGCAAATCGTAGCGGCATCAAACTGCACAAAGTGGTTAAACATTATTCTCCGCCAATGGTAAATGTTTGCGAAAGTCTTGGTATTTTTCCAGGAGTTCTTTCAGGTAAAGAGGCGATTGAAACCGCACTTGAGGAGGGGGACAGGTTTATGATGGAAACCGATTATATCGATGACCCTCAGCGTCCTGGAGCAGTCATGGGCCCCAAAACAGTGCCCAAACGTACCTTGAAAATGGTGGAAAAATTCGGGGAAGATGTGTTCTGGAAAGTGCATAAAGAAAACCCTGAAAAGGTTTATGATGTTGAGATTGAACTTTAACCCGAAATCTTTAATTTATCAATAAACATCTAAAATATCACTCCCATGCAATCAAATTCAAAAATCCAGTTACCTGTTGTTGTTCATGAAAGGGATAATAGCTATATTGTAGAATGTCCATTTTTTGAAGGTTGTGAAGTACAAGCAGAAAACTTTGATGAAGCTCTGGAAAATATCAGGGATGTAATAAAGACCTGCATCAGAGATGGAAAAAATTACAGAACCAAAAAATTCTGTACAATCAAAAAGTGCCAATTCCGTACAGTAAAAATTGATGATGTATCACATCTTTAATTTACTGATTTCATGTAATTCTTGAATATTAAAAGTCAAAAGCAAATAATGGATTGCAAACATGTCACTGAATAGTATTATTATTAGGGGAGCAAAAGAGCATAATCTGAATAACATCGATGTCACACTTCCAAGAGATAAGTTTATAGTTATAACAGGTCTGAGCGGTTCTGGTAAATCATCTATTGCCTTTGATACAATCTATGCGGAAGGACAGAGGCGATATGTGGAATCGTTGTCAGCCTATGCCCGTCAATTCCTGGGATTGATGGAAAAACCAGATGTCGAATATATCGAAGGGCTATCCCCTGCTATTTCTATAGAACAGAACACCACAAACAAAAATCCCCGTTCGACTGTAGGAACTGTCACAGAAATATATGATTATTTCCGGCTCATGTTTGCCAGAATCGGTAAAAGACACTGTCCGTATTGCGGCAGAAGAATCGAGCCGCAGAGTATAGACCAGATAGTGGACAACATAATGAATTTGCCTCAAAAAAGCAAAATACACATTTTAAGTCCCATCATCAGGGAACGCAAGGGTGAATACAAAAAGCTATTTACTGATTTGCAATCAGAAGGATATTCCAGAGTTAGAGTTGATGGTGATGTTGTAGCTCTGGATAAGGCGGGTGACCTGGAGCTTGGGCGTTATCAGAAACACAATATAGAAATTGTAGTCGACAGACTGGTTATAAAAGAGGGAATTGAAGACCGGCTTTCTGAAGCAGTGGAAACATCAATAGAGAAAAGCGGCGGTACTGTCATTGTGGATGTTGTTGATGGGGATGAACAGATATTCAGTGAAAAACTTGCCTGTTCTGAATGTGGTATTGGTTTTGAAGAACTGGAACCACCGGCGTTTTCATTTAACAGTCCACAGGGGGCATGTCCTGAGTGTCATGGGCTGGGTACAACAATGGAATTCGACCCGGAACTGATTGTACCAAATCCCAATTTAACTCTGCATCAAGGAGCGGTTGAACCATGGAGTAAAAGGGATGGTTACCATATGCAGTCTCTGGAATCTCTTGCAGAACACTACAGTTTTTCCATGGATGTCCCGTACAAAGAACTGGATTCTGATATAAAAGACATAATTATGTATGGTACTAATGAGAAGATACCTCTTGTACATATCGGAAAACGCGGTGGTGTATGGAAACGGAGAGGACGTTTCAGGGGAGTTGTTTCGTACCTGTCCCGGGTATATAATAAAACAGAATCAGAAAATACTAAGGATAAACTGAACAAGTATATAAGCAACAAACCGTGCCCTGAATGCAGCGGCAAACGGTTAAAACCGGAAGTTCTTGCAGTTACAATTGATGATAACAATATAATGGATATAACCGAAATGCCGGTTGAAAATTCACTCCATTTCTTCGAAAAACTGGAAACAAAACTGGATTCACGTGAGTATGCCGTTGCACGGATGATATTAAAGGAAATAACATCAAGATTAGGATTTCTCATGGATGTAGGTCTGGATTACCTGACACTGAGCAGGTCTGCATCCACACTATCAGGTGGAGAAGCCCAAAGGATCAGACTTGCCACTCAGATAGGTTCAAGCCTTATGGGTGTGCTCTATATCCTTGACGAACCAAGCATTGGTCTGCATCAAAGGGATAATATACGCCTTATAAATACACTCAAACATCTCAGAGACCTTGGAAATACTGTCCTTGTAGTAGAACATGATGAGGAAACAATTCTGAATGCAGATCATGTTGTGGATATGGGCCCAGGAGCAGGGATACATGGCGGAAACGTAGTTTCTGAAGGTACACCAGAACAAATCATCAATGATGAAAAATCACTTACAGGACAGTATTTAAGTAAGAAAAAGGATATCGAAATACCGGAAAAAAGACGGGAATTCAAGTCCAAACTTTCACTTGTTGGAGCAGGAGAAAACAATCTAAAAGATATAGATGTGGAAGTACCACTGGGTCTCATGCTTTGTGTCACTGGTGTGTCAGGTTCGGGTAAAAGCACGCTTATAAATGATACCCTTCACAAGGTACTCGCTCAGAAACTGCACCGTGCAAGAGAGAAACCTGGTGTATATAAGGATATTAAAGGACTGGAAAATGTAGATAAAGTTATAACCATCGACCAGTCACCCATAGGCCGAACCCCAAGGTCCAATCCTGCAACATATACCAATGTTTTCACACCGATAAGAGAACTGTTTGCACAAACCCCACTTGCACGTGCAAGAGGGTACAAACCAGGAAGATTCAGTTTCAATATCCGGGGTGGAAGATGTGAAACCTGTTCGGGTGACGGGATAATAACCATTGAAATGCATTTCTTGCCTGATGTCCATGTGGAATGTGAGGTATGTAATGGTAAACGATACAACCGGGAAACACTGGATGTATTATATAAAGGTAAAACAATATCAGATGTTCTTGAAATGACTGTTGAGGAAGCACTGGAATTTTTTGAAAACATCCCGAAGATACAAAAACGATTGCAGACTCTGTATGATGTAGGGCTTGGTTATATTAAACTCGGACAATCATCAACTACGTTGTCAGGTGGAGAAGCTCAAAGGGTAAAACTTGCATCCGAACTCAGTAGACGCTCAACTGGGAAAACCTTGTATATCCTTGATGAACCCACCACCGGTCTGCATTTTGAGGACGTCAAAAGGTTACTTTCAGTCCTACAGAGACTGGTTGATGCAGGAAACACTGTTATTGTAATCGAACATAACCTGGATGTCATCAAAACAGCGGACTGGATAATCGATCTTGGCCCTGAAGGTGGTGAACATGGTGGCAGAGTTATTGCAGAAGGCACGCCTGAAAAAGTGGCACAGACCAAAGGGTCTTATACAGGAGAATTTTTAAATCGGATGCTTGGATGATTTAACAATCCTGTTAATCATCCTATTACATGGCAAAAACTAATAGCATCTCAGTGGGTCCTTTTGGAGAATATGGTGATTGAAATACTTAAAGTAGGTCGGGATTTAAAGCTATTCTTATATTTTTGATTTAAGAATCTCCACAGTTTTATTGTTATTTGGTTCTCTTATTATATTCGTACAATTACCTTAAATATAGCTATTGACATATTTCTTATATATGTGGTAATAACACCCATAATCTGACTGGGGGCTCAATTATGCAGAAAAAAATAAATGACGATGCCATGGAAAATGACCTGAGATATCTTGACAACATAATCAAAAAACAGAAGTCAAAAAGGGACGAACCCACTCCTGATGTTGCAAGATGGAAAAAACAGGTGCTGTTTAGAAAACAGCTTAAAGAACAGGGAATTATCCAGTAATTTTATTTCCAGATACTATTTTTGAATTTTTAAATTCAATCCAGTAATATCAGTGTATACTGTGATGGGATGTCATCATCCATAAGAAATTTTTGCAGCGGTATACCCAATTTTTCAAGGGTTTTATCCAGCCGCACACCAAGTCCCATAAGGCAGGGTCTGCGGACTGTAGGGTGGTGGCAGATCCCTTCAAATCCTGCGCAATTCACATTTGAATAGTCACTGTTGGCACACCATGTACACATTCCCGGAAATGTGGCAAGTGCGGTGTTGTATCCAAGACTCCATGCAAGTTTTTCAAGTTCAAGACTGCCAGGCTGTATTCTTTCCTTGCGCTCTCTCATCACAGTTTTTAAGTTCTGTTGATGCTGTTGTTTAGTATTCTCATTATCTGGTGGAGATATACTGTATTTCACAAAGTTTTCACTGATTTCTCTTGAGAATCTGTTCTCGGATTTCCAGTCTACAAGCAGTGCCCATTCATATTCATCCAGCATATCTCTGAAATCTTCAACAGTAGGTATGAAAGGGGACAAACATGGCTCCCATATCCGTTGCAACCGAATATACATTTTAATGTTGTCCGGTTCTCAACTATTATATTTTCTGCAGGGATTAAACTGACACTGTTTGCTCCCACATCTTTTGCTTTTTCTTCTAGGAGTTTGTAATTTTTATCTGGTATCATCATGATTTATAATGTAAGCTTTAAGGAATTTAGCCTTTATGCAACTCAAAAAAGAGGCTGGTAAGCGTTGTAAAATTAAAATTATTGTTTTTTCAACTTTTCTACAACAGCTTCCACCTGTTCAACAGCAGTTCCTATATATTTATAAGGGTCTACAAGCTGTACAATTTCTTCATTATTCAAATATTGTGCAACTTCAGAATCCTCTAACAGTACATCTTTTAGATGCTTTCCGGTTTCATGTGCATACATTGCATTTTTTCGCACAATTTCATGAGCATCCTGTCTACCAACACCCCGTTTTGCAAGTTCTATCATCACGGCTTCACCCATGTTGAGGCCTTTAAGAAGTTCAAGGTTGTGGTGAATGTTTTCCGGATAGAATCTGAGATTTTCTATAATACCAGTGCCAAGTTTTATTATATGGTCTGTAAGTACACAGGATTCAGGGAATACAATCCTTTCAGATGATGAATTGGTAAGGTCTCTTTCATCCCATAGGGTATTGTTCCTGAGTTCCGGTTCCACCATAGAGCGTACTATACGGGCAAGCCCGCATATCTGTTCGGATTTGATGGGATTGCGTTTGTGGGGCATGGTGGAGGAACCGACCTGTTTTTTTCCAAAACTCTCCTCAACTTCTGCAATTTCACTCCTCTGGAGTGTGCGGATTTCAATACCGATTTTATCCAGAGTAGTGGCAACATTTGCCATCCACATGACAAATTCTGCGTGCCTGTCCCTCTGGATGATCTGATTTGATACATCTACTGAACCTATCTCAAGATATTCCATTGCTTTTTTCTGCAATTTTATTCCTTTTTTACCAAAAGCAGCCTGGGTGCCGACTGCACCTGTCATCTGCCCAACAAGTATCCGGGGTTTTAATTGTTCCAGACGTTCAAGATGGCGCGAAATTTCTGTAGCCCATATCGCAAATCTTAATCCATAGGTTGTTGGAACCCCTATCTGTCCGTGGGTACGACCTGCACAGACGGTTTTTTTATGGGTTTCTGCCTGATTTACAAGGGCGTTCATTAAATCTTTCAATTTATTTTCAAGTATTTCCACTGCATCTTTTATCTGCAGGGCGGTTGCTGTATCCAGCATATCATTGGATGTTGCTCCAAAATGGACCCATTTCCCGGAGTCTCCTGGACACTGTTCTGATATTCCATGCACAACAGCCATCATGTCATGGTTAATTTCATACTCGATTTCCTTGACACGTTCGAGTTTTACAGAATCGATGCTTTTTGCAATATCATTTGCAGCACTTTTTGGGATAAGTCCGACATCTGCTTCAGCTTTTGCAAGTGCAACTTCTACATTCATGATTTTCTGGAGGCGGTTTTTTTCACTCCATACATATTTCATCTCATCTGTTCCGTAGCGGTATTCTATTGGATGAATTGACATTCTAGTTTCACCTATCTATTTTGTACTGGTTAATTTATCAGTTGTCAGCTACTAACCGCTAAAACGGTTAGCTTGTCCTTCCATCTCTCAACTAATAGAAGCTAAGCGGAGAACATTAGGAAGGCTGACAGCTCCCCTGTGTGCAATATTCTTCGAAGCATTGTAGTCAGCATTGTCTTTATGACCGCAGTTCTTACACCTGAAGTTAGCCTGTTTCTGGCGGTTATTTTTATCGATATATCCGCACTCAGAACACTGCTGCGAGGTATACATCGGGTTGATGATGACTACAGGCACTCCTTCAAGTTTTGATTTGTATAGGATGAACTCGGTCAGTTCAGAGAACGCCCATTTACCCAACCTATCTCTCTGCGCTTTAGTAACCGTGGCTTCCGGACGAAAACCGTTGAGGTTCTCAAGTGCTATAGCCCGGGACGTGTCTTTAGCGCGTTTGACCAGCTGTTTGGCAACCCAATGGTTAAGATCTCGTTTGAACCGGCGTTCTTTCCTGGATAATTTCTTGAGGTGCTTCTTGGCTGACCATGTTCCAGCTGACTGCAACCTTGATTTCAGACTTGTGTATCGTTCTCTAACCTTATCAGCTTTTGAGCCTTTATAGACTTCTCCATCAGAAGTAGTTGCTATATTAACTACACCCAGATCTACACCCAGAACATCATCGTTATATTCAACCTCGTTTTCATCTACTTCCATCACAAGCATCAGGTAAAATTTACCATCTTCGTAAATAAGGTCTGCCTGACCTCTGATTTTACTTATGTCAAAAGGTCTGTAATTACCGTAAGATATACCTATTTTCTCACGGCCATCCAGAGTAAGTATGGATACCATATCATTATCTTTGAACGACAGAACTCTCTGGTCGTAGACCACTGCTCCTCTTTTATCGAATTTGTGTATGGTCTTTCTTTCGTTGCTGTAGCTTTCAGCTACTTTAGCGATTGCCCTGACAGTCAACTGAGCAGACAGACCGAATTCCTGCTTAATATCATAATAAGTTAATTTCTGAATCCCTGTTTTACCGAATTTCTTGTTGTACCATGCAGCCTCAGAAGCATAGTTACAGGCCTCATTGAACTTTTCCATGGTTTCCAATAGTTTGTCACGTTGTTCTCTATCTGGATTCAGTTTTACTTTCAATGTCAGGTACATGCTATCTATGAATATGTCATACATATATAAACTAATTATGAAACAGAGATGCTATTGTTGATTCGTTAATGGTTTGTTTAAGTTTGGACGCATTCCTCCAACAGTTGAAACTGTTGGCTTCCTGCTACATTTCTCGTGAAAGTTTATAAAGATTGAAGGTAGAAAACCATTGTGTCTTTAGCATTGCATCAAATCGTAGATTTAATGCGAGTTTCATTTCATCAAAATGAAACAAAGGGATGAATGCCGTCTAATCTATACCATAACCTATAAACAATGATAAATAATAATTACTGTGATATGTTAAAAGCCTACAAGTACCGTATGTATCCAAATCTAACTCAACAGGAGTTAATCGCAAAACATATAGGAGCTTGTAGGTTCATATATAACTGGGCTCTGGA
>NZ_JBKGYF010000048.1:0-12625 GCF_046546175.1 Methanohalobium sp.
GAGGTGATAACATGCAAAAAAAGAAAGGAAGTTTACTAGTCTTAAGTGTATTGGTACTGATGATAGCGGTACATGGAGCATCGGCAGAAGAGAACCAGACGAATACTAATATAACTTTCATTCTGGGTACCGATATAAACGAAGAAGCGCTTCAAACCGCAGCTTCTAACAGTACCATTGATGAAAAATTAAACGTAACAGTCTATACAAAAAACGATACAATACCCCAGGATACTAATTTTTCACAGTCGTCAGTCATCTTCATCGAATCTAGAAATGAAACATTCAAAAATGAATGGAACAAGAGTATCAATTCGGCAAAAGACAACGGCACCAGTGTAATAGGTTACAATTTATCTTCTAATGTTACCTCCTTATCCAATGTAGATCTTTATTCTAACAATTATACCGAGATTGAAAGGTACTGGATACAGGATGGCGACACCAACATGAAAAACATGCTCAAAACGATGGGACAAAAATTCTGTGAGCAGTGGGTTGGTGAAAACATCACAGAACCTGAAATTATCCATCCAGAAACCAACGTCACATACATACTCAATTCTGATAACAGTGTCTATTACCTTAATCAGGTACTCTCAGAAAGAGATATTATTACCGACCGTTTCGATGTCACTGTCATGGATGGTCAGGAAGCATCTGAAAACCTGACAGATGTTTCAGACCAGGATGTGATCATGCTCTATATGATAGGTTCTACCACCATGCCGGATATCAAGGATCCTCTCCTTGAGGCAAAGGATAACGGTACCCAGATTGGTCTTTTTGGTATGCAAGATAACTATGATGTGTCAACTATTGATATGGAAAAACCACCACATAACGCCATGAAGGAATATCTCTATAATAGCAGTTTTTCAAACATGGAACACTGGATCCGCTATATTGGAGCAGAATTTGAAGATGACTACATTGAATACAAACCTTCCCAACCACCAGAAATTCCTGACCATGGCATATACCATCCAGATGCATTCCCGAGGATTTTTGAAAACAGTACTACATATTTTGAATGGTATAAAGACCATGGATATAATGAATCTGCACCTACCATCGGTATAATCGATGAAAATTCACTTGGAAAAAGTGAAATGGATTACAATGCAGATGATGATATAATACAGGAACTTGAGTCCAAGGGCTGTAACGTTATCTATACTACCTCGAAAGTATGTGAAGAGGATGTGGATTATTTCACAAATAATGGGTCGGTAATTGTTGACACCATAATTTCTAACAAGGGTTTTTATCTAAATTATGGAGACCAAGAAAAAGGTGTTGATTACTTAGAAGAATATAATGTCCCTGTTATAAAAGCGGTTTTTGATTATTACAATTCACCGGCTGATTACAATGCAAGTACCCATGGAGTCAACCCGCAGTCACTTGCTTTCCAGGTGACACAACCCGAAATTGATGGTGCTACAGAGTATATCTGGGTAGCTGGTAGGGTACAGGATCCGGATAATCCCGACAAGTATTACTACAAAGCCCATGACCAGCAGGTTGACTGGTTGACCGACCGTGCCATATCATGGTCTGAACTCGGTAGGACTGATAATTCTGACAAAAATATCAGTATAATCTATTACAACCATGGAGGTGGGAAGAGCAATATTGGAGCAAGTTATATGGATATTGTTTCCAGCTTTGAATTACTACTACAAAACATGAACAATACCGGTTACGATATCGGTGAAAGAGATATACCAAATGGCAGTAAGTTCATCGACCTATTCATCGAAAGCAGGAATGTAGGTTCATGGGCACCGGGTGAACTTGAGAAGGTAGTAGAATCCGGCAATGTAACCCTTGTACCCAAAGACGAGTATATGGAATGGTACAATAACCTTCCGGAATCTGTCAGGGAAGATGTTGAAGACAGATGGGGTGAACCGCCTGGTGACATCATGGTCTATAAAGATAATTTCGTGATACCTGCAATACAGATGGGAAATGTCAATTTCATACCACAGCCGATGAGAGGTGATTTATCTGATGAATCGACAATATACCATGATAAAGAACTGCCACCTACCCACCATTATCTTGCGACATATTTCTGGATCAACCAGGTCAATGATGCAGATGCGATGATACATTTCGGAACCCATGGAACACAGGAATGGCTTCCAGGTAAAGAAGTAGGACTATGGAAATACGATTATCCATCTATAATGGTGGGTAATACTCCTGTGATTTATCCGTATATCATGGATAATGTAGGTGAAGGTACACAGGCCAAACGAAGAGGTAACGCAGTTATCATAGACCATCTAACTCCTCCGATATCATCAGGTGGTCTTTACGGTAACCTTTCCCAGCTTCATGAGAAAATACATTCCTATGAAACGGCAGAAAACGGAACAAAGTCTGAATACAGGGAAACGATAATAGAATTATACTCTTCTTTGAACCTGGAAGCTGACCTTGGTGTGACCAGCGACGAAATGAAAAATATGAATTCATCTGAATTCAGTGAATTCGTAAATACTGATATTCATGATCATCTCCACAAACTAAAGAACACTTTAATGCCTCTTGGATTGCATACATTTGGTGTTGCGCCAGAAGGTGAAGAACTGGTATACATGGTAAAATCCATGATGGGTCAGGATTTCATTGAACATATCATGGATGTGCTTCCACAGCAGTCTGATGAGGAAGATATGGAGATAGCAGCTGATGAAAATGCTACAAAGCTTTTAAATGCCACAATATTAAACGGGACAAATGTTACAGAGGCACAGGAAGAAGTTCTAAACACCACAGATACAAAGATCACAGAAGACCTTAACACAGCTCTTAATTACTCTACAAAACTCCAGCAGACCAGCAGGGAGATTGATCAAACATTGAAAACGATGGATGCTGAATTCATTGAACCCGGGCCAGGAAACGACCCTATCAGGAATCCTGAAGCTCTTCCAACAGGACGTAATTTCTACAGTTTTGACCCAAGAAAGTTCCCTGATAAAGAAACCGAAGATAGGGGTGCTGAACTTGCAGACCAGATGCTTGATAAATATAAATCCGAACATGGAGACTATCCCAAAAAAGTAAACTATGTACTCTGGTCAGTTGAAACCATGCGTCATGAGGGTTTGATGGAAGCCCAAATATATTCATTACTTGGTGTGGAACCAAGAAGGGATTTGGGTCGAATCGTAGGATTTGATGTGATTCCAGCAGAAGAGATGGACCATCCGCGGATTGATGTCACTGTCACACCATCTGGACTGTACAGAGATACCTTCCCGTATCAACTGGAATTGATAGATGAAGCAGTCCGTACCGTTGCTGCGCTTAATGAAAGCAACGAGACCAATTATGTTAGAATGAATTCTTTGAAGATGGAAGAAGAACTGAAAGAAATGGGATACAATAACAGTACAGCAGTAAACCTCTCCAGATCAAGGATATTCAGTGAATCACCTGGATCATACGGTACAGGTCTGCCGGGAGCGGTTACTGCAAGTGATACATGGGAAAATGAAGACGAACTGGCAGATTTGTACATGTCACGTATGTCCAATATCTACGGACAGAACAACTGGGGTGAAAATTATGAAGATGTCTTCAAGCTGAATCTGAGAGATGTAGAAGTTGCCCAGCACAGTGATTCCTCGAACCTCTATGGACTTATTGACAATGATGATTTCTACCAGTATCTTGGTGGTGTAGGTCTTGCAGTCAGGTCACTGACAGGTGAAAAACCTGAAATGTATGTAGCAGATTTCAAAGATGCAGACAATCCCCAGATTACTACACTGAATGAAGCATTCAGGACAGAACTGAGATCACGATACTTTAACCCGACCTGGATATCTGGCATGATGGAACATGATTATGCAGGAGCAAGAGAGTTCATGAAATTCACTGAACATATGTGGGGCTGGGATGCTGTATCACCAGAACTTGTAACGGATTCAGACTGGAATGAGATGTACGATATTTATGTCAAGGATAAATACGACCTCGGAATGAATGAATTCATGAAATCTGAAAACCCGTATCAATACCAGTCTACCACAGCACGAATGCTTGAGACCTCCCGTAAGATAGGTCCTGATGGAAATGCTTACTGGCAAGCTTCAGATAAAATCGTTAATGAACTGGTGAAAGAGTACGTAGATTCAGTAGTAGAAAACGGTGTTACGTGCTGCCATCATACCTGTGGTAACCCAACATTGAATGAATACGTTGAAGGTCAAATGTCAGTAGCCGGCATAAGTCCTGAAAAACAGGAAGCATATAAAAAACTCATGGATGAAGCTACAGAAGATACAGAATCAGGTAAAAAAGAAGATACCAAAAGTGAGGATAGTCTAAACAGTATGCAGCGTGAGATGGTGAATTCGTCAAACACTGCAACAAGTAATCAGACACAAGAGACTGAATCAGAATCTGGTACTGGTGCTGATACCGGTCAGGATCCAGGTGAGAAACAATCTGAATCGTCTGATGATTACGTCGAAGGTTATGAGATGGAAGAGGAATCTAAAGATTCTGATAGCAGCTCTAGTCCAATGTCGTTCTCAGGTGCTGATATGGTGGGAAC
Source organism: Methanohalobium sp. (assembly GCF_046546175.1). NCBI lineage: Archaea > Methanobacteriati > Methanobacteriota > Methanomicrobia > Methanosarcinales > Methanosarcinaceae > Methanohalobium > Methanohalobium sp. Next base: position 4,583 of record NZ_JBKGYF010000048.1, read on the forward strand.
AGTGCTCGTACTGCTGGCTGTGAGTGCAATAGTTGTCGGATATATGAGAAGAACTTGAAAACTTATTAGATGTTGGCCAGCCCCAACATCATATTTTTTGTTATTTTAGTTTCCAAACACTAAAAAATACTTTAGGTACCTTTCTTTTTGATATAAACCGAGATACTGGCTAATATGCTCACAATTGCTAATATTAACCAACCCATGTCCCAGGCACCAATACCTATAGTATCACCATCCCCACTGGATTGCACAGTAGTGTTGTTGGATGGTTTAGTTGTTTGATTATCGCTGGATGATGAGTTATTGGAACCAATTACATCACTATCTTCTGAATTGGTTTTTATGTCCTGTGTATTCTTGATTTCACCTGATATAGCAAAAGGTGAAAAACCAGGTGTATTTGCCCTGTATTTGATAACTGTCTCGTTTTCAGTTAATTTTTGAGTGTCAAGGTCGTTCCATTTATCGTTATGATATCTGCACATCTTGATTGTGGATTCATTGATATCATTTTCTTCTATCCATGATTTTTCAACGTCAAAATCGATAGATGCGTTTTTGATGTTGTTGTTAAATCCTGCTTTACCCACCCAGATATTCATATTCTGATAAGTTTTTCCTGCTGGTTTTTTATCAACCAGTTCAGATTTATCATTCAGAACCTCGATACGGGTTTCGATTTTACCTGCAGTCTTTTTTGCTTCAAACTGAATACGTCCTATTTTGTTTACTCTAGTATTGAATTCATATGATATTTGTTCGCCATAAACCACATTTTCCTGCTGAACAAGTTCTTCTTTGATATTTTCATATTTCTCACCGGTGTCTCCACCACCAGCTCCACCACCTGAACCGGAACTACTATCTGTGCTGGATAATGTTTCTTCTTTTACAACATCAACCGTGGACGTATTGTTGATGGAACCGTTTTTAACGGTTATATTTGTTGTACCAGTACTTACAGCATTGAAAACACCTGTGGAATTGCTGATTGTACCAACATCCTGATTACTGGATGTCCAGTTTAACACTATTTCATAATCATCACCAAATTGATCCACAGGAGTTGCATTGAAGTTATGTTTGTCACCGGGATGAAATTCTGATTCCATATCTGTTATATTGACTGCATCGAATTTTCGTTCCTGGATATCAAATGTGATGTTATTATCTATACCATCACCTGTCATCGTGTCATTTGTTGAGTTTGTCCAGTATATCTTTGTTAATCCGGTATTGTTTATTTCAAATACACCGGTTGATTGATTAATTGTTCCTACATTAGTATTGTTGCTGTACCATTCAGGTTCAAAACTGTATGGGTTGCCATACTGGTCTTTTGTTACAAGTGAAAAGTTTAAATCAGAACTATCGATTGGAATTATGTTGGACTGGTTAGAATTCATCCCGGTCTTGTTCACGGTTATATTAGCGTAATCAAGGTATGGTTTTTCTTTAACAGTAATATTGGTAACATCTTCGATACTGCCATTTTTTGCTGTTACATTTGTTATACCTGTATTATTTGGAGTGAATGTACCGGTATCATTAATACTGCCAACTGAATTATTACCTACAGACCAGTTTATATTTACATCGATTTCGTTTTCGTACTGGTCGGTAGTATTTGCGTCAAAATCCAGTGTCTGATTTGTGTAGATTGCAGGGTCCCATGGAGTAACATTGATATTGGTTAATTCAGGTGGTTGTTTCTCAACAGTAACAGTTGTTGAGTTACTGGTTCCATCCTTTTTAGCAGTTATATTTGCAGTTCCTGATACATTAGCTGTAAAATAACCCGTGCTGTTGTTGATTGTTCCTACAGTGGTGTTGTTGCTCGACCAGGAAACAGTTTCATTTATTTTGTTACCGTTTTTATTATAACAATCTGCATCAAATGAAACCGTTTGATTATCATATATAGTCGGGTCTTCCGGTGAAATTTCGATTTTAGATATATCTCCATTCTCAATTGAACCTGACATTACCATTGAAAAGGGTTGTGGACCTTGCGGTACATTAGAACCATTGACTTTAATAGTGTAGACTCCTGTATCAGGATTACTGATGTCTATTTCTTCGATATTGTTTGTATGGTCGTAACCGTTTGATACGATTTCAGAATTGCCGTAATACTCAGTATCGTTTGGACCTATTAAAGTTAAATCAAGGTCATTGACAAGTGCTTTCGATGAATAGGCTTCACCTGGATGATCAGTCCAACCGATTGTTACCTTTAGCGGATTAGAACTATTGTTGACATAGAATTTCGTTTCTGCAAGTTCGCTTGTGTTTAATTCTACTCCATCGGAATAGTAAATATTACCTTTTTGAATTGACTTGATGGATTTTTCTACATCTACACGTCCCCATCCCTGTACATAATTTGGCTGGGTCTGCAAATCTCCATATCTTACAGGTGTTATGTCATAAGCCCCGTTGACGAGCGTCGTTTTTACAAGTGAAGCTGATGGAGTGACACTTAGATTATCCATATAATATTGCCTTACAAGAGCGGCTGTACCTGCTACATGGGGAGTAGCCATACTTGTACCGTTCATGTATATATACCCATCTTCAGCAGACGTGATGTTTGCTTTTGTTGACAATATATTAGTCCCAGGTGCAACAACATCCGGTTTGACCCGGGTATCATTGGTAGGACCCCGGCTGCTGAAATATGCAATTTCACTGATGTTATCAGAATTTGAACCCATACTTGATCTATTATTTTCAGTCGCACCGACTGTGAGACAATTCTTAGCAGTTGAGAGGCTTGATATTGATTCGGCACCTCCTTCATTACCTGCTGCAAAAAGTATTAGCATATCTTTATGGTTCCACATAAACTCGTCCACACTTCTTGCATGGTCACCATAATCATTTAAATCATTGACAAACCCCCAGCTGTTTGTATGTATTCTGGCGCTTTTGTTATATGCCTCAGAAAATAGACTGTTCATGGTTATATCTACAGTGAGGTTACCATCATCGTCACCAAGAGCCTGGAAAACGATATCAGAATTTGGTGCAGCACCCCTGGCAGAACCGTTGCCTGTCACAGTACCGGTTACATGGGTACCATGACCATCATGGTCAGCTGAATCATTTCCAGCATATTTGATGATATCTTCAAAACTACCGCTTAAATCAGGATGCATAGATTCGTCGTCTGCACCTGAATCTATACCTGTGTCTGCGATAGCAACGACCTGTTCATCGCCTTTTAGGTTAAAATTGGTTTCTATATGCGATACGTTCGTGATTTGTCTTGCCTTATTGTTGAGCGGAACTGGTTTTGTATATTGTTGTATGTAGCTGACCTGATTCAACTCTGCGACTTCAGGTATGCTCTCTTTATCAATCATAACGTTTAACGAGTTTCCGGACTTTTGCAATATGGAACCATTCAGTTCTTCGACTTTGTCAATAACTGGACTGGTATTCGATGATTTGAAAATGTTAATAGTTACTTTAAGAGATGTTTTTTCAGAATTGCTTATCTGGTCTGAAATCTTGTATTCTGGTTTGAAATTCCCTACCCATTTTACATTTTCCATCTGTTCAACATCAGATTTGGTTGAACTGTCCATTTTAACAAGGTATGCATTGTTAGGGATATAGTTAATAATGTTTGCAACTTTATTTTCCAGTTGTTGCCTCCATTTCTGTTTGATGATACCGTCAAACTGCACGATGTAGTATTTTTGGGTAGAGTTTAGATAATATTTGCTTGTACTGAAAGTTTCTATTCGGTCTGAATCCGTATCTATTGTCTTTCTTTTCAGGAATATCTTATCGTTTTGAATATAATCTTTAGATTTTTCCTGGTTTCCATTTTCATACTTGTTAAAGTTTATTTGGTCACTGTTTGTATTTATTTCACTACTGTTCTCAAAACCCGGTTCTGATGCAAAACCTACAGCTGTTAGGTTGGCAATAATAAAAATTATAATTGCGATTGTAATTGTTTTTAATCTAATCGTTTTTCCTCCCGGTAACTGGGAAATTATAATTATGTCTTTATATAATATCTATTTAAGACATATTAAAATTTATAGTTTTACATTTTATATAATTTAACCAGAGTGCAAACTACAGTATCAGGTTAAGCAAAAAGAGCTGTATTACTAACTTTTTAAAAAATAATCAACCGCCCTGAATTCTCAATACCCAAAAAAAGCTTTGTGGAAAAACCTGATATTAAATTTGTTTTACTGTCGTGATGTAAGAATTTAAAAGATCAGAACAGAAAAAGTCAATAGTATTTCAGAATTCCTTCCAATGTTTCCTATCAGGGTTTCCGGCACAAGGAGATGAAAAATATAATCGATAACATCAAAGCAAACGTTATACTCTTCGGTAATTTATCCACCAAATGATGTCTCTACTTGAAAGAACCTTATTTTTCTCTACCGAGGAAATAATAAGCAATGGCACCCAATATACCAAATATAAGTGCTACAGCAATCCATACAACTTTCATTACAGTACTTAATTTATTATTTTGTGTCAGGACATCATATATTACCCATATTACAGATATTAATACAATAAATCCCCATATCAAATCTAACATTTATTAATCACCACTAAATATTTAATAAGTCTTAAGTTTCAAATTAAACTTAGTAACAAATTGAAACATTCTCATTCTTAAAATTGATAGTATCATTTATTAAAATAGCGCTTTGTCAGCTACTAACCGCTGAAGCAGTTAGCTTGTCCTTCCATCTCTTAACTATAGTCATTAACTCATTGAATTATACCTTGTATTTGTACATAGAATTTGTTCATCCATGCTTTAGCAAATGACAGATATTTTTCTAGTTCCATGAACAATGTTTTTATGATAATCTCATATGCTGTTTGTGTATAATTAACTACATACCTTACTATAATAGAAGCTAAGCGGAGGACATTACAAACAACTTAAATCTCTGACTCTTTAAACTGTAGTTTAAAGATATTGGTAAATTTTCAATTTACCAAGTTTAAGTTTAACTCTAAATTTTTGATTTAGAGTGTTTTGATTTGAAGAGAACAGTTAAAACTGTTGGCTTCCTGCTCCATTTCTCGTGAACCTTTTGACATTGGTTTCTGTAGAAATCCAATTAATGTCAATACCATGAACCAAAAGTAATGAAATTATAACAATACCCACAATTAAAATTTAAGGATATCTACAAAACCAAAAAACTATACTAATATCAAGAGTACCATGATACACGGTACTGCTATTTTTTGGCAGTTTATATCTGTACTCAGCATGTTTTATATGGGACTGTTACCATATGACAGTACTGATAAAAAGTAGAGGTATTGATATGCTGGATTTTGCCTGTAAAGAATTTGAACTGGATGATGTATTCAAATGCGCGCTCAAGCTCACAAAGTCTGAATTGCAGATAATGAACAAATTTCTGGAAAATGATGACAAATGGTTAACTTCGGACGACATTGCGGTGATGATGGGTTTCGATCTCTCGACTGTCCAGAAAGCTGTGAAAAAATTATACACAAGCGATGTACTGAACAGGTCACAGAAAAACCTTGATAACGGTGGTTATGTCTATATTTACAAAGTGTGCAACAGGGAAGAGATGAAAATGCTCATAATGGAAATAGTTTACACGTGGGTCAGTAGAGTCGAAAACGAATTTGATAATTGGATAGATGGAAAACAAAACTACCCTTATGTTGCAGAAAGTGTTAGGAGTATTTGATTATGCTTAAGATAACTCCCTATATGGGTATAATAGTACTGATTGTAGCTACTGTCGGTCTCTGGTACCCGATACTTGGATATTTCATGGTGGTTATGCTTGCCACATTGATGATTATCAGTCCATTCAGAGGCAGATGGTTCTGTGGAAACATATGTCCTAGAGGAAGCCTCTATGATTTCTGGGTTGGGAAGATAACAAAAAGCAAGAAAATACCCAAAATCCTTGAAAGTATGTGGGTAAGAGTTCCTGTATTTGCAGCAATGATGGGATTCATGGGTTACCGTATATTTGAAGTGATTCAAACAGAAAGTTTTGTCAACCAGCTTGGTATGGTGTTTGTATCCATGTGTTTTGTATCAACTTCTGTTGCTGTTGTGCTCGGAGTATTCGTCAGTCCAAGGACATGGTGTACCATTTGCCCGATGGGAACAGTTCAGAGGATCATTGGTGGAGATAAATATCAACTGCAGGTGGACGATGATAAATGTATATCATGCAACAAATGCAGCAAAGTTTGCCCGATGCATCTTGACGTCAAAAATGTGAGCAATAACCCTGATTGCATCAAATGTGAACGATGCGTTGATAACTGTCCAAAGGATGCTTTGAATTTCCCGCATTGATTTTTAAATAAATGAAGATACAGGAGCAGTACCGGTTTGCTCCTGATAAATTTTTGCGTTTTATTTTGGATAGACCAATTATCCTTGCTTTCCAAATTCAAAACCCATGGTTAATTAGCTGAATTTTGCTGAGTAGTGTAGATTTCAGAAAGGTTTCCTGCCGAGTCCTAATTATTCATATCTTAAAGCTTCAACTGGGTTCAACTTGGCAGCTTTGCTTGCTGGATATACACCTGCGATTATTCCCACAAACACAGCCACAAATACACCTATTATTATCAATTCAAATGGGAATACATTCGGTAAATCGAGAAATGTATTTGCACCATATGCACCCAATATACCCACTGTCGTACCAACAACACCTCCGATAAGTCCTATAACCACGGATTCTACTAAAAACAAAACAAGGACATCATAATAGGTATATCCCACCGCTTTCATTAACCCGATTTCACGGGTACGTTCGGTTACAGTTACAAGCATGATATTCATGATACCGATAGATCCAACTACCAGTGATATAAGAGCCACAGATATAAGCAGTGCACTCAGAGCCGCTGATATCTGACCTACCTGGTCAAGTATCTCGGCCTGATTGAAAATTGAATAGGGTTTAACATCTTCGTTATCAATCTCTCTTTCAGGAACACCCAGACTTCTTGCCAGACGTTTATCTACCCTGTCAGAAATCTCTCTTATATTTTCTAGACTGGATGCTGTGAGAGCGAACCCACCATAATCTTCTCTATTTAGCATATCCTGCATGGTAGATATAGGTATAAATATACGCTCTTCGGGATTTGGACCTCCTTCTACAAAAGATGGGTCTCTATCTTCGGTTATCCCTTTGACCCTGAAAGTTTCAGTCCTTTCAGTACCATCATTTCTCTTGAATGTGATATCGATTGAATTCCTGTTGGATATGTCCCTGTCAAACTTGTCATTTGCAATTTCATGGCCGAGAACCGCAACGTATTTATCGTTATCACTTAGAAAATTTCCTGATTCCAGATTGATATTACCTACTTGTCCATAATCTTCAGTAGTTCCAAACATCTCAATACTTCTCTCACTGGAACCGTATTGAACTGTTGCCGATTTTTCAAGAACAGGTGATACCCCAACTATTCCAGGTGTACTTCTTAACAGGTCAAATTGACTATCATAAAAAACATTAACCTCATTACTAAAGATAACAATGAAGTTATCGCCAGAAGCACCTATCTCATCTTCAAAATACTGACTAAAACTTGCTCCAAGTGAGACATTAGCAATAACTGCTGCCACTCCTATTACAATTCCAATTGTTGTCAGAGTTGACCTCAATTTAGAACTACTTATACTTCCAATAGCAATCTTGAAAGCCATACTTAGATTTAAAATTTCTATCCCTCTTACCTTAATTATTATTTGATATGTGAGCTATTAACCGCTGAAGCGGTTAGCTTGTCCTTCCATCTACTATATTCGACTTGTAACCGTTTACATATTGAAACTATTGTCACTATTCTATAATTATTTCAAAGGTTGTAAAAGCAGAACTTGATTAAGAACTGCTTATAAACCCTATTACGATTCTAGATGCTTCCAGTGGGTTCAACATGTACTTTACCTTTTATCCGGGGATATCACTGGTTTTTGTTCATCCTTCGTCTGTACATCACAATAGCAACTGCACCCACTAT